>NZ_BAAALF010000359.1:0-3499 GCF_039528135.1 Kitasatospora nipponensis
GCACTACCAGTCCGTCAGCTACCGCACCACCTGACGCCCCGGCACCTGACGCCCCCGGCAGCCTGGACAGCCTCGCCGTGCTGCCCGCACCCGAGGCGGACCGCCCGCTGGGCCCCGGGGAGGTCCGGCTCGCCGTACGCGCCGCGGGCCTGAACTTCCGCGACGTGCTGATCACCCTGGGCGCCTACCCGGGGGGCGCGCGGATCGGCGCCGAGGGCGCCGGCGTGGTTCTGGAGACCGGTCCCGACAGCGGCGAACTGCGGCCCGGCGACCGGGTGATGGGCCTGATCCAGGGCACCCTCGGCCCGCGCGCCGTCACCGACCACCGCCTGCTGACCCCGATCCCCGCGGGCTGGAGCTTCGCGCAGGCCGCCACCGTTCCGGTCGCCTTCCTCACCGCCCACCACGGCCTCTACGGCCTGGCCGGCCTGCGGGCCGGCGAGCGCGTGCTGATCCACGCGGCGACCGGCGGGGTCGGCCAGGCGGCCGTCCAACTGGCCCGCCACGGCGGCTCGGTGGTCTTCGGCACGGCCGGACCCGGCAAGTGGCCCACGCTGCGCGGCCAGGGCCTGGACGACGAGCACATCGCCTCCAGCCGCACGCTGGACTTCGAGCAGGCGTTCCGGGCGGCCGGCGGCGGGGTCGACGTCGTCCTCAACTCGCTGGCCCGGGAGTTCACCGACGCCTCGCTGCGGCTGCTCGCGCCCGGTGGGCGGTTCGTCGAGATGGGCAAGACCGACCCGCGCGACCCGGACCGGGTCGCCGCCGACCACGACGGCGTCCGCTACCAGGCCTTCGACCTCTTCGACGTGGACCCGGACCGGATCCGCGCGTTGCTCACCGAACTGACCGCGCTCTTCGAGAGCGGCGCGCTGCACCCGCTGCCCGTGCACGCCCAGGACGTCCGGCACGCCCCGCAGGCGCTGCGCCGGCTCAGCCAGGCCCGGCACACCGGCAAGCTCGCGCTGACCCTGCCCGCGGCCCTCGACCCCGAGGGCACCGTGCTGGTCACCGGCGGCACCGGCGCGCTCGGCAGCCTCATCGCCCGCCGGCTGGTCGCCCGACACGGCGTGCGGCACCTGCTGCTCACCAGCCGGCAGGGCGTCCACGCGCCGGGCGCCGCCGAACTGCTCGGCGAGCTCGCCGCCTCGGGCGCCGAGGTGACCGTCACCGGCTGCGACGCGGCCGACCCCGAGGCGCTGGCCGCCCTGCTGGCGAGCATCCCGCCCGCCCATCCGCTCACCGCGGTGGTGCACACCGCCGGGGTGCTGGACGACGCCGTGCTCACCGCGCTGACCCCCCAGCGGCTGGACGAGGTGGCCCGGGCCAAGGCCGAGGGCGCCCGGCACCTGCTCGCCGCCCCCGCCGGACTCGACCTGGCCGCCTTCGTGCTCTTCTCCTCCGCGGTGGGCCTACTCGGCAACCCCGGCCAGGCCAACTACGCTGCTGCCAACACCCAGTTGGACGCGCTGGCCCAGCACCGTCGGGTGCGCGGCCTGCCGGGCGTCTCGATCGCCTGGGGCCACTGGGCGCAGGCCGGCGGGCTGGCGGCGGGTCTCACCGCCGCCGAGACCGAACCGCTCGGCCGCACCGGGCTCGCGCCGATGAGCACCGAGCAGGCGCTGGCCCTGTTCGACGCGGCGCTGCAGGCTCCGGACGCGCTGGTGGCGGCCGCCCGCCTCGACCCCGCGGCCGCGCCCGCCGACCGGCTCTCGCCGCTGCTGCGCGGGCTGGTCCGGGCCCGTCCGGCCAGGGCCACGGCCGCCGCCGACGTCGCCGCGGCCCTGCTGCGCCGGCTCGCCGGCAAGCCCGCCGCGGAGCGGGAACGGGTGCTGCTCACCCTGGTCCGCACCGAGGCCGCGGCCGTGCTCGGGCACCCGGACGCGTCGGCGATCCGGCCCGGCATCGGCTTCATGGACGCCGAGTTCGACTCCCTGAGCATGATCGAACTGCGCAACCGGATCAACGCGGCGACCGCCCTGCGGCTGCCCACCACCACGCTCTTCGACCACCCGACCCCGCAGGCGCTGGCCGCGCACCTCGACGAGCAGCTGGCTGCCGCCGAGGCCGTCGCCGAGGCCACCGCTGGGGCCGTCGCCGGTGACGGGGCGACGGAGGCCGCCGGCGGCGCGCCGGTGGCGCCGGGCGAGGCCCTCGATCAGCTGGAGCGCGCCCTCACCGCGCTGGCGGCGGACCCGGACGCCCGGGCCCTGGCCACCGAACGGCTGACCGCGGCGCTCGCCGAACTGGCCGCGGCCCCGGCCCCCGAGGGGACGTCGGACGACGCCCCGGCGGGCGACGAGGACTACGCGGCCCGGATCTCCGGCGTGAGCGCCGACGAGATCTTCGACTTCCTTGACAACGAGCTCGGAATTTCCTGAGAAAGGCGACCAGAACATGACCACCAACGAGGAGAAGCTCCGCGACTACCTCAACAAGGTCGCCGCCGAGCTGCACCAGACCCGCCAGCGGCTGCGCGACGCGCAGGCCAAGGCGGAGGCGACGGAGGCGGCGCAGGCCCTGGAACGGGCCCGGGCCGAGGCGGCGGAGCAGGAGCCGATCGCGATCGTCGGCATGGGCTGCCGGTTCCCCGGCGGCGCCGGCAGCCCCGAGGAGCTGTGGCGGCTGGTGACCGAGGAGCGCGACGCGGTCGGCCCGTTCCCCACCGACCGCGGCTGGGACCTGGACCACCTGTACGACCCGGACCCGGACGCCCCCGGCCGCAGCTACGCCCGCGAGGGCGGATTCCTGTACGAGGCGGGCGACTTCGACGCGGACTTCTTCGGCGTCTCGCCGCGCGAGGCGCTGGCCGCCGAGCCGCAGCAGCGCCTGCTGCTGGAGACCGCCTGGGAGGCGCTGGAGCACGCGGGGATCGACCCGACCGCGCTGCGCGGCAGCCGCACCGGCGTCTTCGCGGGCGTCATCGCCCAGGAGTACGGACCGGCCATGCACCACCTGCCCGCCGAGCAGACCGACGGCTACGTGCTGACCGGCACCACCACCAGCGTCGCCTCCGGCCGGATCGCCTACACACTGGGCCTGGAGGGTCCGGCGGTCACCGTGGACACCGCCTGCTCCTCCTCGCTGGTCGCCATCCACCTGGCCGCCCAGGCCCTGCGCGCGGGCGAGTGCTCGCTGGCGCTGGCCGGCGGCGCCACCGTGCTCTCCGCGCCCGGTCTCTTCATCGAGTTCTCCCGCCAGCGGGGGCTGGCCGCCGACGGGCGCTGCAAGCCGTTCGCGGCGGCGGCCGACGGCACCGGCTGGGGCGAGGGCGCGGGCGTGCTCGTGCTGGAGAAGCTGGCCGACGCCCAGCGCCTGGGCCACCGGGTGCTCGCGGTGTTGCGCGGCTCCGCGGTCAACCAGGACGGGCGCAGCAGCCAGTTGACCGCGCCGAACGGTCCTTCGCAGCAGCGGGTGATTCGGGCGGCGTTGGCGGGGGCGGGTTTGACGGGTCGGGATGTGGATGTGGTGGAGGCGCATGGGACGGGGACGCGGTTGG
>NZ_BAAALF010000360.1:0-3466 GCF_039528135.1 Kitasatospora nipponensis
CGCCAGCAGCCGCTTCGAAGCCGGCATCAAAGCAGCCCAACGCGGCTGGCTCTGACCCCGAACAACGGTCAGCGGGCCCGCGGAAAAAGGCCCGGGTCAGGACCTCACTCGGGTACGGGGCGGCGGGGAGGCGCCTGCTCTGTCGCCGCACCCTTGGCCCGCAAGGAGCTGAGCGGGGTCCGACCGGTGGACCCGGTGCCCTGTGGAGCGATGCGGGGCAGGCGTCGCGTCGTTCCTGTTCGGTGCGATGAGGCCGGGTTCACCTGTGGGTGATCCCGGCCGCGGCGAGCGCATCCCGTCGGGTGACCGGGCGCGCTCGCGTCCCGTCCCGGCCGGTGCCGGTCAGCTGATGGACTGGATGCCGCTCCATCCGCCGGTGCCGACCGTGCTGCGGGGGCCGTCGACCGGGTTGCCCGAGGAGTCGGTGGCGCCCGCGTAGAACAGCAGGGTGCCGCTGCCCTCGTTGGTGGTGGCCCAGAGGTCGGCCACGCCGTTGCCGTCGGCGTCGGCCGCCGCGGCGAGCAGCGGGCGGCTGGTGGTGGTGTAGCTGTGTCCGTACGCGGTGCGGGTGCCGAAGCCGCCGCCGTCCTTGCCCGGGTAGAGCCACAGGTCGCCGTTGCGGGTGTCCCGGGCGAGCAGGTCGACCCGGCCGTCCCGGTTGGCGTCGCCGGGGGCGGTGATGGTCATCGGGGTCCAGCCGCCGTTGCCGATCATGACGGGTGCGGCGACGGACGGGGTGGCGCCGGTGCCCTCCGCGTAGAGCCACAGCTTGTCGTCGTGCGAGACGACGAGGTCGGGGCGTCCGTCCCCGGTGGCGTCGCCGATGCCGACGACCTGGGAGCCGGCGGGCAGGCCGGCGGCGACCTTGATCGGGGCGGCGAGCAGGCCGTTGCCGCGGTTGGGGTAGACGCGCAGTTCGCCGCCGACGATGGCGACGACGTCCTCCAGCCCGTCCCCGGTCCAGTCGCCGCGGTGGGTCACGGACGCTCCCGACCACCCGCCGGTGCCGATGAGTCGGTAGGACCCGAGACCGCCCTTGCCGTCACCGGGGTAGAGGCGCAGGTTGCCGGCGTCGTCGACCGCGACGAGGTCGGGCCTGTGGTCGCCGGTCAGGTCACCCGGTGCGACGAAGGCCGTGTCCCGGACCCAGGAGGCGAGGTCGTCGACCCGGGAGCTCAGGGCGCCCGTGCGGGTCTCGTTCTCCGCCGTTCCCAGGCAACCGCCCTGCCAGGAACGGCTGTTGACGGCGACCACCGCCACGCTGCCGTCCTTCTCCCGCAGCAGCGGGCCGCCGGCGTCCCCCTTGCAGATCACCGCCCCCTGCGAGACCGCGGCCAGCGCGAGGTCGGAGCCGGCGGCACTGTCCACCGAGAAGAGCGCGGAGTGCAGGAGGTCGGGTACCCACTCGTCCTTCGTACGGCCGAAGCCGGTGGCCCGCAGGTGCTCGCCCACGACCGGGGCCGTGGCCGCGATCCCGGCCGGGGCGACGCCGAGCACGCGTTGGGCCAGCTTGGCCATGACGACATCACGATCCGTGCGTGGGACGAGCGTCACCACGGTGGTGACGGCGCCCGCGCCGGTGGACAGGTCGGTGCGCCCCACCGTGACGGTGGCCTTGAGCGCGGGCGGGCCGGCCGTCACCACCCCGCCCGGCGTGTCCGCGAAGCAGCTCTTCGCGGTCAGCACCCACTGCGGGTCCACCAGCGTGCCCGAACACGCCCGTTGCGTGTCCCCCTCGCCGATGACCAGGTCGGCGGTGTAGGCGTAGGTGCCGTCCGCGACCGTGTCGCCGGAGAGGGCGGAGGCGTTCGGCGCGCTCAGCAACGGCGGGGTGAGAGCGGTCGACAGGACGGCGGCCGTGAGCACGGCACGGGAGACTCGGGTGGCTCGGCTGGACATGCGAATTCCTTAACTGGGCACGGAGGGAAGGGGGATGCGTGGCGGTGGGCCGGATCGGCCCACCGCACGCGGGGGAGGCGGGGGCCGGCGGCTACGCGGTGGTCCTGATCTCCATCAGCACGAAGTCACGGCCCTGGGGGTCGGTGCTCTCGCCGACTCCGGTGAAGGCGTTCTTGGCGATGTCGTAGGTCTTCGCCTCGGTGCCGGTGGTCATGTCCACCTGGGCCGACTGGTCGACGCTGCCCTTGATGCCGTAGACCCGCGGGATCTCCAGGGTCAGCCAGCCCGAGGTGCCGGTGACCCTGAAGCAGATCTTCGCGTTGCTGCGGGACCAGACCTCCAGCAGCCCCGTCCCGCCGGCACAGTCGGCGAGGAGGATGTGCCCGTCACCGCGCTTGAGGACGATGTTCCGATCCGCCAGGATCTTGTCCGCCCCCGGGTAGCCGAAGTCCTCGACGGCGTACCCCGGCGCCTCGTCGGCCACGGACGCCACCGCGCGCCCGTCGCCCGCCTGCGCCCGGGCCGGCGAACCCGCCGTCCCGACCGCCACGGCCGACCAGGCCAGCAGGGCCACCGCCGCGGTGCCCACCGACCGCCTGGCGACCCGTCGCCGCTTCGGTCGGGGGTCCACTGCCGTTCGCTCCGTCATCGCGGTCATCGCAGTCCGCACAGTCATCACAGTCCTCACCGTCGGTCCCGTTGTTCTCGTCGTGCTCGTCGTGGTCGGGCAGGGGGGAGATCGAAAGCTCCGCAGGCCGCGGCCCGTGCCGCGCTCGGGGGCTACCACGGCGTCAGGTCGTGCCAGGTGTCGCTGACGGCGTCGCCCACGGCCTTTCCGGCGCTGACGATGGTGCTGGTGGCCGGCGACAGGACGGCCGCACCGACGCGTCGGGCCTGCACGCCGACCGACAGGACGCCGCCGTCCAGTCCCCTGAACGCGTCGTCGATGGCGCCGACCGTTCCCCCGAACCTGGTCCACGGCAGACCGGTGGTGAAGACCCCGACGGCCACGCTGACCGTCGAGGTCAGGAAGTCCGCGGGGCTGAGACCGCCGGCGAATCCGTAGATGACGAGACTGCCCACGCCCGCCAGCAGGGAGCCCGCGCCGAAGGCCCCGTAGAGGGCCTCGCCGGTCGGCGGCGGGACCAGCAGGGCGAGGGCCGCGGCGTAGCCCAGGCCGGTGGACACGCTGCCGAGCGTCTTGGCGGCGTCCTGCCAGTCGCCCTTGGTGGCGCCCAGGAACGTGCCCGGGTTCTTCGCCCCGTCGTTGTCCGCGGTGTCGGCCGGGTCGATGCCGTCCCGGATGGCCTTCGCGGCCGCCTCCGCGGCCAGCCTGGCCGCCTCCACCTGCTCCTGCCGGCGCTTGGTGGCGGCGATCTGCTTCGCGTCGGACGCGGCCTTCGCCGCCTCCTTGGCGTCCTTGCCGGCCTGCAGGGCCGAGGAGGCGGCCGAGTTGGCGGAGGCCTGCGCGTCGGCGGCGGACGCGGTCGCGGCGTCCACGGCCTCGGGCGCCCCGGTCGCCGAGGAGTTGGCGCGCCCGGCGGGGGCCCCGGCGGGGGGGGGCCCC
>NZ_BAAALF010000361.1:0-3415 GCF_039528135.1 Kitasatospora nipponensis
CCCGGCTCCGGTCGCTGCCCCGGCCCCCGCGCCGGTGGCCGCCCCGGCCGCCCCCGTGGCCGCGCCGGCTCCGGCCGCCGCTGCCGCGGTCGACGCCGGTGACGCCTACGTGACCCCGCTGGTGCGCAAGCTCGCCGCCGAGCACGGCATCGCGCTCTCCTCCGTCGCCGGCACCGGCGTCGGTGGTCGCATCCGCAAGCAGGACGTCGTGGCCGCGGCCGAGGCCGCCGCCAAGGCCGCCGCTGCCGCCCCCGTCGCGGCGCCCGCCGCCGCGAAGGCCGCCGCCCCGGTCGTCGCCTCGCCGCTGCGTGGCCAGACCGTGCCGATGACCCGCGTGCGCAAGGCCATCGCCAAGCACATGGTCGAGTCGCTCAAGGTGTCGGCGCAGCTGACCACCGTGGTCGAGGTCGACGTCACCCGCGTCATGCAGCTGCGTGCCAAGGCGAAGAACGGCTTCCTGCAGCGCGAGGGCGTCAAGCTCTCGCCGATGCCGTTCTTCATCAAGGCCGCCACCGAGGCGCTCAAGGTGCACCCGGTCGTCAACGCCCGGGTGAACGACGACGACACCATCACGTACCACGACGTCGAGAACGTCGGCATCGCGGTGGACACCGAGAAGGGCCTCTTCGTCCCGGTCGTCCACGGCGCCGGTGACTTCAACATCGCCGGTATCGCGAAGAAGGTCGCGGACCTCGCGGCCCGCACCCGCGACGGTGGCCTCAAGCCCGACGAGCTGGCCGGCGGCACCTTCACGGTGACCAACACCGGTTCGCGCGGCGCGCTGTTCGACACCCCGATCCTCAACCAGCCGCAGGTGGCCATGCTGGGCATCGGTGCCACCGTGCGCCGCCCGGTGGTCATCAACCACCCGGACCTGGGCGAGACGATCGCGATCCGCGACATGGTCTACCTGGCCCTGTCCTACGACCACCGGATCGTCGACGGCGCCGACGCCGCCCGCTTCCTGGGCACCGTCAAGGCCCGCCTGGAAGAGGGCGCCTTCGAGGGCGACCTCGGCCTGTAGGTCCCACCCGCTCCACGGCGACGGCCGGTGCACCCCGCGAGGGGGGCACCGGCGGTCGCCGTTCGCGCTCAGGGGCGGGCGGGGGTGGGCTCCGGAGTGGGTTCGGGTTCCGGGGCGGGGGTCGGTTCCGGATCGGGGAGGGTGCGCAGGGTGCGCAGCGGTCCGCGCAGCAGGAGCAGCGAGCAGAGCACCGCGCCGGCGTAGAGCGCCCCGAGGGTGGCCCGCGGGCCGACCGCCGAGCCCAGCGTCCCGGCCAGCAGGCCGCCCAGCGGGATGGTCCCGTACATCACGAAGCGGATCGCCGAGCCGACCCGGCCCAGCAGCTCCGGCGGGGTGCGGGCCTGCCGGAAGCTGATGATGATCACGTTGCTCGCGACGACGGCGGCGGTCAGGCAGAAGTCGCCGACCAGGAAGGCGAGCAGGCCCGCGCCGCGGCCGGTCAGCGGGACCAGCAGCCCGAACGGGGTGCCGCCGAGAGCGCAGAGCAGCAGGGCCCGGGCCGAGCCCAGCCGCTCACCGAGCCGCGGGGCCAGCGCCGCGCCGGCCACCGCGCCGAGTCCCACCAGGCCGAAGAGCACCCCGATGGAGCCACCGCCCAGGCCCACCGTGCGGCTCAGGAAGAGCACCACGACCGCCTGGCTGCCGCAGAGGAAGAGGTTCATCCCGGCGTCGCAGAACAGGATCGTGCGCAGGTAGGGGTCGGCGGTCAGGAAGCGGATACCGGTGCGGATCTCCGCGCGCAGCGAGCCGCCGGTGCGCACCGCCGGGGGGCGTTCGGTGGTCCGGATCCGGACCAGCAGCGCCGTGGAGAGCAGGAAGCTCACCGTGTCGGCGAGGAAGCCCAGCGCCGCGCCGCCCGCCTGGACCAGCGCCCCGCCGGCGCTGGGGGCCACCAACTCCGCCGCCGAACCGCTCAGTTCGAGCTTCGCGTTGCCGTCGACCAGCAGCTCCTCGGGCAGCAGTTCGGGGACGTAGGCCCCGTAGGCGGCGCTGAAGAAGACGTTGGCCGCGCCGCAGAGCGCCACCGCCAGCAGCAGCTGGCCGACGGTGAGCCGGTGCAGCCAGGCGGCGGCCGTGACCGCCAGCAGGACCGCCGCCGAGAGCAGGTTGGCCCCGATCAGCACCGGCCGGCGGCGGACCCGGTCCACCCAGGCACCGGCCGGCAGGCCGATCAGCAGCCAGGGCAGCCAGGCGGCGGCGCTCAGCAGGCCCATGGTGAAGGCCGAGGCGTGCAGGGTGGTGACCGCGACCAGCGGCAGCACCACCCGGGTCGCCGCGTTGCCGCCCTCGCTGACCGACTGGCCGATCCAGAGCAGCCGGAAGTCGCGGTGGCCCAGCGCGCGCGGCCGCGCGGTGGCGGCCGGGCGCCTCAGCACGGGCGCCGGGGGGTGCGGTGGGCCAGCAGCGCGGGCGCCAGCAGGGCGCCGATCCGGGCGGCGGGCTCGGCGCGCATCATGTCGCCGTGCTCGCAGTCGATCGCGTGGTGCTCGACCGCTCCGGTGAGGTACGGAGCCCAGTCCGCGACCGAGGTGCCGTCGGTCTCCAGCGCCGCCGAGAAGAAGACGGCATCGCCGCGGTACACCTGCGGGCGGTGGGTGAGGTCGAGCCGCGCGTGGCCGACGAAGGCGGTGCCGAGCGCCGCGACCACCTCCTCGCCCAGCCCGGCCAGCGGGCCGTCACCGGCACTCGCCAGCCGGACGAAGTCGGCGAGTTCCAGGGGCCCGGCCGCTTCCCGGGCACCCTGCGGGGCGGCCGGGAGCCGGTGGCCCAGCGAGGCGAGCAGGTCGGCGAGCGTGTCGGGCTCGGGGGCCGTGGCGGGGTCCGGGGCGTCCGCGCCCTCCTGCGGCTCCTGGGGCTCCTGGGGCTCCTGGGCCGGGTAGCCGTCCAGCAGCGCCAGCAGCGCCACCTCCTGTCCCAGGCCCTGCAGGTGGACCGCCATCGCCTGGGCCACCAGCGCGCCGAACGACCAGCCCAACAGCTGGTAGGGCCCGGTGGGCTGGACCCGGCGGATCTGCTCCACGTAGTCGGCCGCCATGTCCGGGACGCTCTTCGGCAGCGCGTCCGGGTCGCGCAGGGCGCGTGCCTGGAGGGCGTACACGGGCTGGTCGGCGTCGAGCCGGTCGAGCAGTGCCGAGTACACCCAGCCGATGCCGGCGCCGGGGTGCACGCAGAAGAGCGGCGTCCGCCCGTCGCCCGCGCGCAGCGGGAGCAGGGGGGCCAGCGAGTCGTGCTCGGTGGCGTCGGCCAGCCGGTCGGCCAGCGCGGCGACCGTGGGCGCGTTGAACAGGTCGTGGATGCCGAGGCCGAGGCCCAGCTCGGTGCGGGCCCGGGAGATGAGGCGGGTGGCGAGCAGGGAGTGGCCGCCGAGGTCGAAGAAGCTCTCCTCGGCGC
>NZ_BAAALF010000362.1:0-3409 GCF_039528135.1 Kitasatospora nipponensis
CCCGCTCCCACGCCCGCCCCCACCCGCGCGCCCGCGCGCCCGCCGGGGCCGAGCCCGACGCCGGTCCGCACCCCGCCGCCGTCGCCCACGCCGGTCCTGGCGCCACCGCCACCGCCCGTCCCGACGCCGCCGGTACCGACCGTGCCCGCCGTGCCGGTGCCGAGCGCGCCGCCCGTCCCGACGCCGCCGGTACCGAGCGTGCCGACCCCGGTGCCCACCCCGGCGCCGAGCCTGCCACCGACGCCGACCCCCGTACCCGTGCCACCGCCGGACCCGGCCCCGACCGGCTTCTGGTTGGACGAGCTGCCGTTCGGCCACGGCGGCAACCGGGTCCCGCCGACCGGCCCGACCGTCGAGCGCCGGCAGAGCGACTGGCTCTGGCAGCGCTCGGGGCTGCGGCTGGCCGGCGCGTCCTACGACCGCGGGATCACGGTGCACGCGCCGTCCACCGTCACCATCGACCTCAACCGCTCCTGCAGCGCCTTCGACGCGGTCGCCGGGGTGGACGACCTGGCCTTCTCGCCGGGTGCGGTGAGCTTCGCGGTGACCGGGACGGACGGCCGCCCGCTCTGGCACTCGCCCGCGCTGCGCGGCGCGGACGCCCCGGTGCCGGTGCACGTGCCGCTGGCCGGCGTGCGCTCGATCCGGCTGGTGGTGACGCCGGTGGACGGGTTCCGATCAGCTGGCAACCTGGCGGACTGGGCGGACGCCCGCTTCACCTGCTGAGCGCGGTCAGATCGCGCAGGCGCCGTCGGCGCAGGCCGCGTCCTCGTCCGGGGAGGCGGCAGCGGCAGCGGACGTCGGGCCGGCCGACGTCTGGCTCGCGACCTGCTCCAGCACGTTCAGGAAGGTCTCCGCGTCCTGCCCGCCCTGCACCGCCCACTGGCCCTCGAAGACGAAGGTCGGCACGGCGCTGATGCCCAGTCGCCGCCCCTCGGCGAGCTGCTCGCGGACCTCGGCCGTGCCCTCCTCGCCCGCCAGGTAGTCGGCCACCCGCTGCCGGTCCAGGCCCGCCGCCACCGCCACCTCGGTGAGCGCGGCCCGGTCGCCGACGTCCACGCCGTCGCTGAAGTGCGCCTTGAGCAGCGCCTCCTTCAGCACGCCCTGGACGGCCGCGCCGTACTCGGTCTCCGCCAGGTGCAGCAGGCGGTGCCCCAGGAAGGTGTTGGCGTGCAGAGCGGCGTCGAAGTCGTAGGCGATGCCCTCCGCGCGGCCCAGCTCGGTCACCCGGTCGTCCATCGCGACGGACTGCGGGCCGTACCGCTCGGCGAGCCAGGCCCGGTGCGGGCTGGCCGTCGCGGGCGCGTCCGGCACCAGCTGGTAGGGCCGGAAGACCACCTCGACGTCGTCGCGGCCGGCGAACCGGTCGAGCGCCTGGTCGAACCGGCGCTTGCCGATGTAGCACCACGGGCAGGCGATGTCCGAGTAGATCTCGACCTTCATGGGGGTCTGGCTCCTGTCACGGCTGGGGACGGTACTGGTCCGGAAGAGTGAACCGAGCAGAGTGAACCGAAATGTCCGGCTCGGCATTCCCCAGCGGTGACGACGGGCGGTGACGACGGGCGGGGGCGCGGTCAGTGGTGGGCGGGCGGCGCGGGGACCACCAGGACCGGGCAGGCGGCGTGGTGGACGGCCGCCGTGCTGACCGAGCCGAGCAGCAGCCGGGCGAAACCGCCGTTGCCGCGGGTGCCGAGCACCAGCGTGTGCTGGCCCACCGAGCTGGCCAGCAGCACCTCGATCACCTGCCCGAGCACCACGTGCAGCGAGAGCCGGCCGCCGAACGGGCGACGGCGGGCCCGCTCGACCGAGTCGACCGCGCGCCGCAGGCCGTCGGCCATGCTCGCGGTGAGCCGCTCGATGCTCTCCTGCACCAGCTCGGCCATCCCGGGCGGGTAGCCGCCGGGCGACGGGTTGACCACGGCCAGCACGTAGAGCGGCACCTCGAAGCGCTCCGCCTCGGCCATCGCGCGGTCCAGCGCCCAGAGCGAACCGTCGGAGCCGTCGCAGGCCGCCAGCACGCCCGGCGGGTGCGGGGCGCCGGGGGGCTGGGTGGAGATCGGCGCCGGCTCGGGCTCGGGCTGGGGCTCCGGGGCGGGGTCGGACTCCGGGGCGGGGTCGGGGGCGGTCGGGTCGGCACTGGTCACCGCGGCCTCCGGGCGGGTCGGTGGGGGCTGGGCCCTGTTCGGCGGCGGTTCGCGGCACGCTCTCCGCCAGGGCCATGATCGGCCCCCGGGCCCGCCCGGACCGGCACCGCCACGGTCGACCGGGCAGGCAACCTGACGACGCGTCAGCCAGTGGCGCCGGTGGTGGCGCCGGTGGTGGTGCCCGCGCCGGTCAGCCGAAGCGGGCGCCGGCCACCGCCCGGCGCTCGGGCAGCGGCAGGCCGGTCCAGCAGGACCCGTGCCGGCGGGCGTCGAGGCGGCGCAGCCACAGCTCGGTGGCGACCAGGTCGGCCAGTCCGTCCAGGGTGCCGGGCGGCAGCTCGGCGTGCGGATCGGCGGCCCGGCCCAGCGCCCGCCGCACCGCCGGCAGGTCGATCAGCCCCGCCTCGGCGAGCAGCGGCTGGTGGAAGAGCTCGGCCAACGGATCGGAGGCCTGCCGCAGCCCGCTGCGCGCCGCCTGCGCGCGGTCCGGCCGCGGCGCGCGCCCCCAGTCGGGCGGCAGGTCGGCGCGTCCGGCGCCGGCCAGCACCGCGCGCAGCAGCGCGTGCCGGGCGCCGGGCTGCAGGCGGACGGCGGTCGGCAGCAGCCGGGCCGCCCGCAGCACCCGGTTGTCCAGGAACGGCGCGTGCAGCCGCTGGCCCCGCTGCTCGGCGGACTGGACCAGGGTGCGGAAGCCCGCCGCGTGGTGGTGCAGGGCGAGGCGGGCGCGGCGGGCGCCCGGCGGGTCCAGCGGATCGGGGCCGCGGGCCGCCAGCCGCAGGCGCAGCGCGACCTCGGAGAGCGCGTCGTCGGAGAGCCAGCGGGCGGCCGGGCCCGGGACGCACCAGGCGAGGTCCGCGACCGAGTACGCCCCCGCCGTGAACCGCGCTCCGGCGCGCGCGCTCGGCTGTCCGGGTCCCCGGCGCGCCGTCAGCCGCACCGCGGCGTCGTCCAGGGCCTCCGCGTACCGGCCGCGGGCCAGCCGGCGGGCGGCCCGCAGCACGGTGACGGGCGTGCGCACCGCGCCGGTGAGGGTGCCGGCCAGCGCCCGGTCCACCCCGGCCAGCGCGGCCACCGGCGGCAGCAGCTCGCGCGGGCGGCCGGAGCGGATCAGGTCGGCCAGCCGCGCCGGGTGGCCGTCGAGCACCTGTCGGGCGCCGTGGCCGGTGAGGTGGTCGGTGCCGCCCGCGCCGGGCCGGGCGCTGGTGGCCGCCGCGGCGGTCAGCGCGCGGCCCGGTTCGTCGGTCAGCGGGCCGGGCAACGGGTCG
>NZ_BAAALF010000363.1:0-3038 GCF_039528135.1 Kitasatospora nipponensis
CTCGGCCGGCGTACTGGGCGCCGCCCGCCGCGGTGCGCACCGCGGCGTCGGAGACCCGGACCTTGTCGAGCAGGTCGTCGATCTGCTTGGCGTTGTCCGGCAGCGCGTCCGCCACGAAGGTCAGCGACGGGGTGAAACGCACCCCGGTCTGCTTGCCGACCTCGGAGCGGAGCACGCCCTTGGCGCTCTCCAGCGCGGCGGCGGTCGCCTCGCGCTCGGTGTCGTCGCCGTAGACCGTGTAGAAGACGGTGGCCTCCCGCAGGTCGCCGGTGACCTTGGTGTCGGTGATGGTCACGAAGCCCAGTCGGGGGTCCTTGACCCGCCGCTCCAGCGTCTGGGCGACCACCACCTGGATACGGTCGGCGAGCTTGCGCGCCCTGGCCTTGTCGGTCACGTTGCCTCCTCGTGCAGTGGGCACGGTACTCGGGTCGACTGCTCACCCATCGGGGCCCACGCCCCAAAATACCGGCCCGCGCTCAGCCTTGTGAGCGCTCTCGGTCCTCGTCGGTGTGACCCTGGCGACTGTCGGTCCCCGGTCACTCCCGCTCTCAATCATCGTCGTCGCCGTGATACCGCCTCCGTGCGGAGAGCAGCATCACCTCGGGGCGGCCGGCGACCAGCCGCTCACAGCTGTCCAGGACCTCGGTGACGTACCCGGCGTCGCCGGACACCACCGCCAGGCCGATCTCGGCCCGTCGGTGCAGCTCCTGGTTCCCGGTCTCCGCGGCGCACACGCTGTACTTGCGCTGCAGTTCGGCCACGATGGGCCGCACGATCGAGCGCTTCTCCTTGAGCGAGTGGACGTCGCCGAGGAGCAGGTCGAAGGTGAGTGTTCCCACGAACATGTATGACAGGTCTCGCCGACCTGGGGGCCTCGTAGGGCGCCCCGCGAACGGGGCTGGTCCGTGGACCCTACACAGCCAGACCGGGGCCGGTCGACGGGAAATATCCCACCGACCGGCCCCGGATCACCGGTGGGCCGTTACGCCCGCGGCTTCTCGCGCATCTCGAAGGTCTCGATGATGTCGTCGACCTTGATGTCGTTGAACGACCCCAGGGTCACACCGGCCTCGAAGCCCTCGCGGACCTCGGTCGCGTCGTCCTTGAAACGGCGCAGACCCTCGATGGTGAGGTTCTCCGTGATGAGCTTGCCATCGCGGATGAGGCGGGCCTTGGCGTTGCGGCGCAGCAGGCCCTCGCGGACGATGACACCCGCGATGTTGCCGAACTTGGAGGAGCGGAACACCTCGCGGATCTCCGCGGACCCGAGGCGCACCTCCTCGTACTCCGGCTTGAGCAGGCCCTTGAGCGCTGCCTCGATCTCCTCGATGGCCTGGTAGATGACCGAGTAGTACCGGACATCCACGCCTTCCTTGTCGGCAGCCGTACGGGCGCGGCCTTCGGCGCGCACGTTGAAGCCGATGATGATGGCGTCCGAGCCCATCGCCAGGTCCACGTCGGACTCGGTGATGGCACCCACACCGCGGTGCAGGATCCGCAGTTCGACCTCGTCGCCCACGTCGAGCTTGACGAGCGCGTCCTCGAGGGCTTCCACCGAACCGGAGACGTCGCCCTTGATGATGAGGTTGAGCTGCTGGATGCCGCCGGCCGCGATCGCCTGGTCCAGGTTCTCCAGGGAGATCCGCAGCGGACGCTTGGCGAACATGGCGTTGCGGTCACGGGCCGAACGCTTCTCGGCGATCTGACGCGCGGTGCGGTCGTCGTCGACGACGATGAAGCTGTCGCCGGCGCGCGGCACCGAGGTGAGACCGAGGAGCAGGACCGGACGGGACGGGCCCGCCTCGGCGACGTTCTTGCCGTTCTCGTCCAGCATGGCGCGGACGCGGCCGTGCGCGTCACCCACCGCGATCGAGTCGCCGACGCGGAGCGTTCCGCGCTGGACCAGGACGGTCGCCATGGCGCCGCGGCCCTTGTCCAGGTGGGCTTCGATCGCGATGCCCTGCGCGTCCTGCTCCGGGTTGGCCCGCAGGTCGAGCGAGGCGTCGGCGGTCAGGACGACCGCCTCGAGCAGCTGGTCGATGTTCAGACCCTGGCGCGCGGAGATGTCGACGAACATCGTGTCGCCGCCGTACTCCTCCGCCACCAGACCGAACTCGGTCAGCTGACCGCGGACCTTGGTCGGGTCGGCACCCTCGACGTCGATCTTGTTGACCGCGACCACGATGGGCACACCGGCGGCCTTGGCGTGGTTCAACGCCTCGACCGTCTGCGGCATGACACCGTCGTTGGCCGCGACCACCAGGATCGCGATGTCGGTGGACTTCGCACCACGGGCACGCATGGCGGAGAACGCCTCGTGACCCGGGGTGTCGAGGAAGGTGATCCGGCGCTCTTCGCCGTTGACCTCGGCCGAGACCTGGTAGGCACCGATGTGCTGGGTGATGCCACCCGCCTCGCCGGCGACCACGTTGGACTTGCGGACCGCGTCGAGCAGGCGGGTCTTACCGTGGTCGACGTGACCCATGACGGTGACGACCGGCGGGCGAGGCATGAGCTCGTCCTCGTCGCCCTCGTCGGCACCGAAGTCGATGTCGAACGACTCCAGCAGCTCGCGGTCCTCGTCGTCGCGGCTGACGATCTCGAGGACGAAGCCCATCTCCTGGGCCAGCATCTCGAGCGTCGCGTCGGAGACCGACTGGGTCGCGGTGACCATCTCACCGAGGTTGAACATGACGGAGACGAGCGCGGCCGGGTTGGCGTTGATCTTCTCCGCGAAGTCCATCAGCGAGGCGCCACGGGACAACCGGACCGTGGTCCCGTTGCCGCGGGGCAGCATCACACCGCCGACGGACGGCGCCTGCATCGACTCGTATTCCTGACGACGCTGGCGCTTCGACTTGCGACCGCGCGCCGGGCGACCGCCCGGGCCACGACCGAAGGCACCCTGCGTGCCACCACGGGCACCCGGGCCGCCGGGACGACCGCCGAAGCCACCGGGACGCGGGCCGAAGCCACCGCCGCCGCCGGGAGCGCCACCGGGACGCGGGCCGCCGAAGCCGCCACCACCGGCCGGGCCC
>NZ_BAAALF010000363.1:3048-3383 GCF_039528135.1 Kitasatospora nipponensis
GCGACCCGGGCCCGGCCGCACGACCGGCGAAGCCGGGACGGGCGCCGCCACCGGCACCCGGACCACCGGGACGACCGCCGCCGGGACCACCGGGGCCACGGCCGCCGGGGCCCGGACGCGGGCCGGTGCCCGGGCCGGGACGCTGCGGCATCATGCCGGGGTTCGGACGCGGCATGCCGGACGGGCTCGGGGCCCCCGGACGCGGGCCGGCCGGACGCGGCATGCCGTCGGGACGCGGAGCGCCACCGGGACGCGGGGCGCCGGCGCCGGGGGCGCCTGCGGGACGCGGACCACGGTCGCCACCGGGACGCGGCGCACCGCCACCGGGGGGGCGA
>NZ_BAAALF010000364.1:0-3376 GCF_039528135.1 Kitasatospora nipponensis
CCGCCGGGGCGGGCCGGCGCGGCTCGCCCCGAGGCGGCCGGCCGGCTGGCCGACACGCTGGTCACCGGCTTCGAGCTGTTCACCGCCCGCCCGCTGGCCCGCTACCAGGCCGCGGTGGTGCGGATCGGCTTCGCGCTGGTCTTCGCCCTGCAACTGCTGCGCGAGTGGCCCCACCGCCGCGAGCTGTACGGCGACCGCTCACCCTGGAGCCTGGAGCTGGCCCGCCACCTGCTCGGCGAGACGCACGCCTTCACCGTGCTGACCTGGCACGACGGCCGCTGGTGGTTCGAGGCCTGCTACCTGCTGGCGATCGTGGCCGCGCTGCTGCTGCTGGTCGGCTGGCGGACCCGGGCCAGCTCGGTGCTCTTCATGGTGGGCGTGCTGTCGCTGCAGAACCGCAGCGTGCTGATCGGCGACGGCGGCGACAACATCGTCCACCTGATGGCCCTCTACCTGGTCTTCACCCGCTGCGCCGAGGTCTGGTCGCTGGACGCCCGGCGGCGCCGGGCCGGGCGGGCCAACGGGCCGGCCGGGGTGCTGCTCTGGGTCCTGCTGGGCGGGCTGCTGACCGCCGCCCAGCTGACCGGCCGGATCTCCTGGGGCAGCCCGAGCTGGCCGCACCTGGGCTGGGCGCCGCTCTTCTGGGGGCTCTGGTCCTGCGCCGCCCTCTGGTACGCCGTCAACCGGCTGCGCCCGCACGGCGAGGCGCGCGCGGTGCTGGACGCGCTGGCCACCATGGTGCACCACTGCGCGATGCTGGTGATCGCGGTGCAGGTGGTGCTGGTGTACGCCACGGCGGGCTGGTACAAGGTGCAGGGCAGCCGCTGGCAGGACGGCAGCGCGCTCTACTACCCGCTGCACCTGGACTACTTCACCCCCTGGCCGGGCCTGTCCGCGCTGCTCGGCTCCAGCGCGCTGCTGGTCTTCCTGTTCTCCTACGGCACCGTGCTGGTCCAGGTGGCCTTCCCCTTCACGCTGCTCAACCGGCGGCTCAAGAACGTCCTGCTGGCCCTGATGATCACCGAGCACCTGGCCATCGCGGTCCTGCTCGGCCTGCCGTTCTTCTCGCTGGCGATGGTCGCCGCGGACGCGGTCTTCCTGCCCACCACCCTGCTGCTGTGGGTGGGCGCCCGGGTGCGCCGTTCGGCGTCCGGCCGGCGGCGCCGCCAGGGGTAGGGCCTGCCGCGGTCGGCCGGTCCGCCGGGCCCGGGCGCCCCCGGTGCCTAGGATGTCCGGTATGCCCTGGCTTGCCGCGCTCCGTCACACCGGTCGCGCGGGGCTGCGCTGGGAGCGGTCGCTCGGCGATCCGCAGCGCGCGGTGCGCGGGGCGGCCGCGGTGGCCCTGGTGCTCTTCCCGGTCCTCGCGGTCGCCGGTCCCCGGCCCGCCACCTCGGCGGCCATGGGCGCCTTCATCGCCGGGACGGCGACCTTCCAGCGCAGCTTCCGCCCGCGGCCCTCGCTGGCCGTGGCGGCCGGCCTCGCGCTGGGGGTGAGCACCCTGGCGGGCTATCTCGCGGTCGGCGTGCCGGGCCTGTTCCCGGTGCTGCTGGCCTGCTGGTCCTTCGCGGCGGGGCTGGCCTGGGCGATCGGCCCGACCGCCGGGGTGGTGGCCGCCAACACCGTCACGGTGATGCTGGTGGTGGTCCAGCTGCCGGTCAGCGTGCCGACCGCGATCGGGCACGGGCTGCTCTGCGCACTGGGCGGCGCCTCCCAGGCGCTGGTCATCACGCTCTGGCCGATCAAGCCCTGGGGCGCGCAGCGCGACGCGCTGGCCGACGCCTACGCCTCGCTGGCCGACTACGCCCGCCGGCTGCGGCACGACCCGCACGCCACCATCGACCCCGAGCCGCTGATGACCGCCCGGCACGCGGCCGCCCTCACCGCCTGGCAGCACCGCCGCCGGCCGCCCGCCCTGCGCGGGCTGCGCGGGCTGGCCGAGCGGGTCCGGCCCACCCTGGCGGCCGTCGCCGACCCGCAGATCGGGGCGGCGGCCGAGGGGCCCGAGCGGGACCGGGTCCGCGAGCTGCTGGCCGGCGCGGCGCAGCTGCTGGACGCGCTGGCGCGGGCGATCCGCACCGGCGAGCCGGTCGGCTACCCGCGCTCGGCGCCGGCTTCGCTGGTGCCGCCGTCCGGTCCGGTGCTGCACGGCGCCGTGCTGCGGGCCGCCCGCCGGCTGACCGCCCTGCTGGGCCGGGCCGCGGCGGCGCTGGAACCCGACGGCGAGGACACCCTGGACACCCCGGTGGCCGGCCACGACGGCGTCCTGCTGCGGCCGGGCCTGGCCGCGATGGTGCCGGTCGCGCTGCGCACAGCGGGTCGCCAGCTGCGGCCCGGCTCGCCGATCCTGCACCACGCGGTGCGCCTGGGCGGGGTGGTCACCGCGGCCTACGTGCTGGCCCGGCTGACCGGCTTCCAGCACGGCTACTGGGCGGCGATGACCGCGGCCATCGTGATCCGCCCGGACTTCGTGCAGACCTACAGCCGCGGGGTGGCCCGGGTGGCCGGCACCGTGGTCGGCGTGGTGCTGGCCACCGTGCTGGTCGAACTGGCGCACCCCGGCCGCTGGCTGGCCGGCGCGCTGGCGGTCTGCTGCATCGGCGGGGCCTACCTGCTGCTGCGCACCGGCTACGCGCTGACCACCACCTGCATCTCCGCCTACGTGGTCCTGCTGCTCGGCATGGAGCCCACCAACCCGGTGGCGACCGCCTACGAGCGGATCCTGATGACGCTGCTGGGCGGCGCGGTCGCGCTGCTCGGCTACGCGCTCTTCCCGACCTGGGAGACCGCCCGGCTGCCCGAGCGCACCGCCGAGTGGATCACGGCGGTGGGCCGGTACACGGCGGCCGTGCTGGCGGCGTACGGGGACCCGGAGGGACGCGACCCGCAGGCCGTGCGGGGTGCGCTGCTGGACGCCCGCGAGGCCCGTTCGCTCTTCCTGCAGACGCTGGAGCGCGCCGACGTCGAGCCGGTGCGGCACGGCGCGCACTCGCCGCAGCTCAGCCGTCGCCAGCTGGGCCGGGCGCGCGAGGCGCTCGGTTCGCTCTCCCGGGTCTCGCTGCTGATGGAGGCCCACCTGCCGGGCCGCCGGGCCGACCCGGTGCCCGGGGCGGGCCGGCTGGGGCAGGCGCTGGCGGAGGCGACGGCGGGGGCCGGGGCCGCGGTGCTCACCGGCCGGCCGGCCGACTTCCGCGCGCTGCACGCGGTGCACCGGCAGTGGGAGCGGGAGCTGGCGGCCGACCCGTGGGTGACCTCGGCGCAGCGTCCGGGGGACCAGGCGGACGTGGTCCGCTCCGGGGTGCGGCTGGTGCTGCAGGCGCTGGCCGAGCTGCCGCGGGCGGTGCGTGACGTCCTCGACGGTGACCTGCGGGGTGCGGCG
>NZ_BAAALF010000365.1:0-3325 GCF_039528135.1 Kitasatospora nipponensis
CGCCACCGTGCGCGACGTCCTGCAACCGCCCGCGCCCGCCGCACCGGCCGCGCCGCCCGCCTGTGCGCCCTCCGGTTCGCCCGCGCCGGCCGCCTCGGCCCCGGCGCCCGCGCCCGCGGCGGGGGCCGACACGGCCGGTGCCCGGCTCAGCCTGGCCAAGCCCGGCGTGCCCGCCACCGTGCAGGCGCTCAACGGCGACAGCGCGGCCGGTACCACCGCGGTCGCCAGCGGCGCCTTCGCGCCGGGCTTCACGGTCACCCAGACCACCGTCGTCAACGACCCGCGGGGCCTGGGGATGTCCGGGGTGACCTGCACGCCGGCCGGGACCAGCTTCTGGTTCGCCGGGGCCAGCACCGCGGCCGACCGCAGCGACTACGTCAGCCTCACCAACGCGCAGGCCACCGCCGCCGTGGTCGACCTGCGGCTGTACGGCGACAAGGGCCCGATCGAGAGCGACGCCGCCACCGGCATCACGGTGGCGCCCGGCACCTCGCTGGCCGTGCTGCTCTCCAGCGTGGTGCCGGACCAGGTGGCCGACCTGGCCGTGCAGGTCAGCGTGCGCAGCGGCCGGGTCGGCGCCGGACTGCACGCCGCCGACGGCGCCAAGGGCGCCGACTGGCTGCCCGGCTCCAGCGATCCGGCCGCCGACGTGGTGCTGCCCGGCCTGCCCGGCGACCTGTCGGCCGCCCGGCTGGTGGTGGCGGCCCCGGGGGGCGACGACGACGCCGACCTGAAGATCCAGCTCTCCGGCCCCAACGGCTGGTTCACCCCGGCCGGCCACGAGACCATCCACGTCAAGGCCGGCATGGTCAGCGCCGTCGACCTCGGCCAGGTCACCCGCGGCCAGGGCTCGGCGCTGCGGCTGACCCCCAGCGACCCGCAGCACCCGACCCCGGTGGTGGCCGGTCTGCGGGTGGACCGCGCAAGCGGCAGCAAGTCGGACGCCGCCTGGCTGGCCGGCAGCGCCACCGTCGGCAAACGGGCCAGCGTCGCGGACGCCCGCGGCGGCGGCACCTCCACGCTGCTGATCACCTCCACCGGCGACGCCGCCTCGGTGCGGGTCACCGCCTCGGCGGGCACCGGCGGCGGCACCGCGACCAGCAAGGACGTGCCGGTCCCGGCCGGTGCCACGGTCGTCCTGCCGGCGCCCGAACCGACCGGCGGCAACGGCTCGTTCGGGCTCACCGTGGAGACCCTCTCGGGGGGTCCGGTGGTGGCGGCCCGGGTGCTCGCGGTGCCCAGCAAGGACGTGCCGATGTTCACCGTGCAGGCCCTGAGCGACGACCACAGCTACGTCCAGGTGCCGCAGGCCGCCCAGGACCCCGGCGTGCTGGTGCACTAGCCGGTGCACCAGGGCGGGTCCGGGACCCGCCCGGGTGACGGGGCGTCGGCCGACGCCCCGTCACCGTTCACTCCTCGTCGTAGCGCGGGTCGATGGCGTCGGGGGAGAGCCCGAGCAGCTCGGCGACCTGCTCGATCAGGATCTCGTGCACCAGCGCGGCCCGGTCGTCACGGGACTTGGCCCGGATCTCGACCGGCCGCCGGTAGATGACGATCCGGCTCTTGCCGCCCTGCCGGGCCGGCAGCACCCGGCCCAGCGGGATCCCGCCGCCCGGCGGGAAACCGGGCTCGCCCGGGGACCCCTCGGGCACCTCGTCGACCGCGAAGTCGACGTCGATCAACTGCGGCCACCGGCGCTCCAGGCGCTCCATCGACTCGCGGACGTAGTCCTCGAAGAGTTCGGAGCGGCTCAGCGAGATCGGGACCTGCGGCGGAGCCAGCGGTCCGCGCAGGCCACGGCCGTGCCGATCGCGGCGCCGCGCACCGCGCGGCGGTCCTGCGGGCGGTGGCGGTGCGGGCGGTGGCGGTGCGGAGCTGTCCATATCAGTGACGAGCCTAGACCTTGGAGGCCAGGAAGTGGACCAGGCGAACAGCAATCCGAGAGCACTCGGAGGCGACACGAACCAGCCCGCGGGAGCGGGTCTTAGCCACCGGGGCGCCGGTGCGGTACCGTCCACCCTCGTGAGCTCTGTACGTCGTTGTTCGCGGACCGCGTGCGGCCGACCGGCCGTCGCGACCCTGACGTACGTCTACGCCGACTCGACCGCCGTGCTCGGCCCGCTGGCCACCTACGCGGAGCCGCACTGCTACGACCTCTGCGCCGAGCACGCCGAGCGGCTGACCGCTCCGCGCGGCTGGGAGGTGGTCCGCCTGGCCACCGACGTGGGGCCGCTGCGCCGCAGCAGCGACGACCTCGAGGCGCTGGCCAACGCGGTGCGCGAGGCCGCCCGGCCGCAGGACCGCGGCCCGCGCCCGGTCCGTCCGCCGGAGGGCGACCCGGCCGAGGCCGGCCGCCGCGGCCACCTGCGGGTCCTGCGCTCACCGGAGAGCTGACTTCCCGCCGTTCCCGGCCGGTCACCCGCACCCGGTACGCTGCACCCCTGCCCGGACAGGCCCCGTACGGAGGCCGTCCTGCGGCGACGTATCGTGACCGTGGGCCGACCGAGCCCGAATTCCAGCACACACCAGGGTGGAGCCGCAGTGCGCGACCTCAAGCAGCTCGTGAAGGCCTACGACGTCCGGGGCGTCGTCCCGGACCAGTGGGACGAGAACCTCTCGCGTGCCTTCGGCGCCGCGTTCGTGCAGGTCACCGGCGCCACGGCGATCGTGGTGGGCCACGACATGCGCCCCTCCTCGCCGAGCCTGACCCGGGCCTTCGCCGAGGGCGCGGCCGCCCGCGGCGCGGACGTCACCGAGATCGGCCTCTGCTCCACCGACCAGCTCTACTACGCGAGCGGCAAGCTGGACCTGCCCGGTGCCATGTTCACCGCCAGCCACAACCCGGCGCAGTACAACGGCATCAAGCTCTGCCGCAAGGGTGCCGCCCCGGTCGGCGAGAACACCGGCCTGGCGGACATCCGCGAGCTGGTGCAGAGCTGGATCAACGAGGACGACACCGTCACGGTGCCGGCCGTCGAGGTCGAGGCCGGCCGGCTGACCCAGCAGGACACCCTGCGCGGTTACGCCGACCACCTGCTGGGCCTGGTCGACCTCACCGCGATCCGTCCGCTCAAGGTCGTGGTGGACGCGGGCAACGGCATGGGCGGCCACACCGTCCCGACCGTCTTCGCCGGCCTGCCGCTGGACGTCGTGCCGATGTACTTCGAGCTCGACGGCACCTTCCCCAACCACGAGGCCAACCCGCTCGACCCGAAGAACCTGGTCGACCTGCAGGCCGAGGTGAAGCGGGTCGGCGCGGACATCGGATTGGCCTTCGACGGCGACGCGGACCGCTGCTTCGTCATCGACGAGCGCGGCGAGCCGG
>NZ_BAAALF010000366.1:0-3244 GCF_039528135.1 Kitasatospora nipponensis
TGATGCTGCTGGAGAACGTGCGCAGCCTGGACGAGGCGGTCGAGGAGGTCCGCGACACCAAGCGCGAGGCGATCGTGAACCGCGAACGCCAGCGGCTGGCCAGCCGGCGCGAGCGGGCCGAGATCCGGGCGATCAACCGCCAGCACGGCGGCTGGGGCCGCTCGCGCTCCGCTGCCCTGGCCGCCCGGCAGCTGGAGCCCGGCGGCAGTGCGGAGCCCGCGATAGCACCGCCGGCCCCGGAGGAGCCGGCGCTGCCCGCCGCCGCCCCCGGCCTGCCGGCCCGCCCCGGACGGCGCGCCATCGACCTGACCACCGACGAGGACACCATGACGCTGCCCCGGCTGGACTCGCTGGAGCAGAAGCTCAAGGACCTGGAGAAGCAGTTCGGCTAGCCGGTGCCGTGCGAACGGCTGACCGCGGGTGCGGCTGGCGGCGGGCGGGGCGGGGGGACCTCAGCCCGCCTCGCCCGCCGTCAGCTCGAACCACATCCGCTTGCCGGTCCCGCGCGGCTCCACGCCCCACGCGTCGGCCAGCGCCTCCACCAGCATCAGCCCGCGCCCCGAGGAGGCCTGCTCCCCCGGGGTACGGCGCTTGGGCCACAGGTCCGACTCGTCCTCCACCTCGATCCGCAGCCGCGGCTCGCGGCCGTCCTCGCGGTAGAGCCGGGCGGTGAACATGGCGTCCCGGTCGGTGTGCCGGATCGCGTTGGTGACCAGCTCGGAGGCGAGCAGCTCGGCGGTGTCGATCAGCTCGGCCACCCCCCAGCGGCGCAGCGCGTCACGCAGCTCACCGCGCAGCTCGGCGACCCGCGCGAGGTCGGCCTGCCCGATCCGGCGGCGCAGCTGCTGGGCGGCCAGCCCGCCCTCCGGGCCGTCCCAGCGCAGCAGCAGCAGCGCTATGTCGTCCTCGCGCTCGGAGGAGTCGGCGGCCCCGGCGGCGATCCGGTCGGCCAGCTCCTCCAGCGGGTCGAGGGCGCCCTCGCGGCGCGGCGGCAGCTCGCCGGAGACCACCGTGCAGAGCCGGCCCATGCCGGTGTCCAGGTCCATCCGGCGCGACTCGACCAGGCCGTCGGTGCAGAGCACCAGAGTGTCACCCGGGTCCAGGCTGAAGCGGGTGACCTGGTAGGACTGGTCGGCCGAGACGCCCAGCGGCAGGCCGCCGACCACGCTCTGCACGCAGCTGCTGCCGTCGGTGCGGCGCACCACCGGGTCCAGGTGGCCGGCCCGCACCGCGTAGACCACGCCGTAGTCGACGTTGACCTCCGCGTAGGTGCAGGTCGCGAAGTGGTCGGTGTCCAGGTCGGCCAGGAAGCGTGAGGCGCGGGCCATCACGGCGGCCGGCGGGTGGCCCTCGGCCGCGTACGCCCGCAGCGCGATCCGCAGCTGGCCCATGATGCCGGCCGCGTGCACGTCGTGCCCCTGCACGTCGCCGATCACCAGGCCCACGTGCCCGCCGGGCAGCGGCACGACGTCGTACCAGTCGCCGCCGATCTGCAGCCCGGAGCCGGCCGGCAGGTAGCGCACGGCGGTGGTCACCCCCGGCACGGCGGGGACGGTGCGCGGCAGCATCACCCGCTGCAGGCCGGCCGCCAGCTCGTGCTCGGCGTCGTGCAGCCGGGCCCGGGCCAGCGACTGGGCGACCAGTCCGCCCAGCGTGGAGAGCAGGGTGCGCTCGTCGGTGTCCAGCTCGCGGGCCTCGTCGAAGCTGACCACGCAGAGCCCGATCGCCCGGCCGCTGGCCACCAGCGGCAGGAAGGCCCAGGCGCTGCGGCCGGTGGTGGCCGCCCGCGTCCAGGCCTGCGGGAACCGCTCGCGGTACTCCTCGCGGCTGGAGAGGAAGACCGGCACCCGGCGGCGGACCGCCTCGGCGGCGGGCTGGAACGGTTCCAGCGGCGCCCGGTCGTAGACCGTGACGTCCTCGTGCCGGTAGCCGCTGGCGCCCAGGATCTTCAGCCGTCCGGTCTCCAGCGCGGCCAGCACCAGGCCGTCCGGCGGCAGGCCGGGCAGCGGCAGCTCGGTGAAGACCCGGGCCACGTCACGCACCGTGACCGCCTCGGACAGGGCCCGGGCGGCCTCCTTGATGAAGCGCGAGCGCTCCTCGCGCAGCGCGGCCTGCCGGTCGGCGTCCTCGCGCTTGTGCAGCTCGGCGGTGGCGTCCCAGACGAAGCCGACCATCCGCGAGGGGCGGCCGAAGGCGTCGGCGAGCACCCGGCCGCGGAAGCGCACCGCGTGCAGCTCGCCGCCGGGGAAGACGGTGCGGTAGTACGCCCCGCACTGGCCGAGCTCCGCCACCGCGCGCTCGACGCGGCGGCGCACCACCGGGGCGTCCTCGGGGTGCAGCAGGGTCAGGAAGGACTCCGCGCTGCGGTCCAGCCGGCCGCCGGCGACGCCGATGATGGCGCAGGCCCGCTGGTCGGCCTCGATCAGGTCGCGGCGGATGTCCCAGTCGAAGGAGCCGATGCCGTTGGCGGCCATCGCCGGCTCGAGCCACTCGGGGGTGGAGTCACCGGTGCGCACGGGCAGGCCGGGCACGGCCTGGACGGCGGTGGGTGCCACGATCCGGCCGGCCGCCAGGCCGGTGCCGCGCGCCGCCGGCCGCCGACCGCCCTGGGCCGGCGGCCCGAGCGGAAGGCGTGCGGGCCCCTGCGGCTCGGGCTCAGTCGCCATGGTTCTCCTGCCCCTGCCGGGTCGGTGGGTTGGGTACGCGGTCCTCGGACGGTTCCCCGGGTGGGGGAATCCGGGTCCGGACACACATTCTCACCATCCTGTCGAATGTTCGGCAAAGCGGCAATGGCACGAAGTCGCGACACCGCGACTTCGTGCCGGCGTCAGCCGCTGTTCAGACGGGGTCCGCGGGCGTGGGCCCGGCCGACTCCCGGCCTGGCGCCTGCGGTCCGGCGGCCAGGGTGAACCAGGTCACCTTGCCCTCGCCGCGCAGCCGCACCCCCCAGTCCTCCGCCAGCGCCTCCACCAGCATCAGCCCCCGCCCGGAGGTCGCGGTGCGGTGGGCGCGGCGCTGCCGGGGCAGTCGGCCGCTGTGGTCGGCCACCTCGACCCGCAGCCGGCCCTGCTCGTCCAGGTAGCCCGCCAGGACCGCGCCGGCGGCGGTGTGGCTGAGCGCGTTGGCGAGCAGCTCGGCCGCCAGCAGCTCGGCGGTGTCGGCCCGCTCGGGCAGGCCCCAGTGCGCCAGCGCGGCCCGCAGCCGGGCGCGCAGCGCCTCGATCGCGGCGAGCTCGCCCGCCGCG
>NZ_BAAALF010000367.1:1634-3146 GCF_039528135.1 Kitasatospora nipponensis
GGGAGTGAAATAGTACCTGAAACCGTGTGCCTACAAGCCGTGGGAGCGTCGTCTGCGTCTTCGGACGTGGGCCGTGACTGCGTGCCTTTTGAAGAATGAGCCTGCGAGTTTGCGGTGTGTAGCGAGGTTAACCCGTGTGGGGTAGCCGTAGCGAAAGCGAGTCCGAATAGGGCGTTTGAGTTGCATGCCCAAGACCCGAAGCGGAGTGATCTAGCCATGGGCAGGTTGAAGCGCGGGTAAGACCGTGTGGAGGACCGAACCCACCAGGGTTGAAAACCTGGGGGATGACCTGTGGTTAGGGGTGAAAGGCCAATCAAACTCCGTGATAGCTGGTTCTCCCCGAAATGCATTTAGGTGCAGCGTCACGTGTTTCTTGCCGGAGGTAGAGCACTGGATAGGCGATGGGCCTCACCGGGTTACTGACCTTAGCCAAACTCCGAATGCCGGTAAGTGAGAGCGTGGCAGTGAGACTGTGGGGGATAAGCTCCATGGTCGAGAGGGAAACAGCCCAGAACACCGACTAAGGTCCCTAAGCGTGTGCTAAGTGGGAAAGGATGTGGAGTCGCAGAGACAACCAGGAGGTTGGCTTAGAAGCAGCCACCCTTGAAAGAGTGCGTAATAGCTCACTGGTCAAGTGATTCCGCGCCGACAATGTAGCGGGGCTCAAGCACATCACCGAAGTCGTGTCATTGCAGCTATAGGGCCAACGCCTGCTGTGATGGGTAGGGGAGCGTCGTGTTCCGGGTGAAGCGGCCGAGGAATCGAGTCGTGGACGGGACACGAGTGAGAATGCAGGCATGAGTAGCGATACAAGAGTGGGAAACTCTTGCGCCGATTGACCAAGGGTTCCTGGGTCAAGCTGATCTGCCCAGGGTAAGTCGGGACCTAAGGCGAGGCCGACAGGCGTAGTCGATGGACAACGGGTTGATATTCCCGTACCCGCTTTGAAGCGCCAACGTCGAACCTCTGAATGCTAAAGCCGTGAAGCCGGCCTGGAGTCTTCGGACGAAGGGACGTGGTGGAGCCGCTGACCCAACAGGGTAGTAGGTGAGCGATGGGGTGACGCAGGAAGGTAGTCCAGCCCGGGCGGTGGTAGTCCCGGGGTAAGGGTGTAGGCCGAGTGATAGGCAAATCCGTCACTCATTAAGGCTGAGACCTGATGCCGAGCCGATTGTGGTGAAGTGGATGATCCTATGCTGTCGAGAAAAGCCTCTAGCGAGTTTCATGGCGGCCCGTACCCCAAACCGACTCAGGTGGTCAGGTAGAGAATACCGAGGCGTTCGGGTGAACTATGGTTAAGGAACTCGGCAAAATGCCCCCGTAACTTCGGGAGAAGGGGGGCCGGAACTGGTGATCGGATTTACTCCGTGAGCTGGGGCCGGCCGCAGAGACCAGCGAGAAGCGACTGTTTACTAAAAACACAGGTCCGTGCGAAGCCGTAAGGCGATGTATACGGACTGACGCCTGCCCGGTGCTGGAACGTTAAGGGGACCGGTTAGCTTGGATTCGTCC
>NZ_BAAALF010000368.1:0-3112 GCF_039528135.1 Kitasatospora nipponensis
CCTAAGCCCGCTTGCCCTCCGACTTGGCCGGCAGCGCGGCGTACTGGGCGAGCAGCAGGTCGGTGGCCGCCACCGCCCGGGTGCGCAGGGGCAGGTCGGGGTCGCTCCTGGGATCGGCCTTGCCGCCGCCCGCAGCGCCGGGTCGGGAGCCGGAACCGGCACCCGAGCTCGTGCAGGCGGCCAGCAGCCCGGCCGCGGCCAGGGTCCCGGCGGTCAGGAAGGTCCGCCGACTGGGGGACGGCATCGACGCGCTCCCGTGTGGTCGTGCGGGAGCCACGACTGTCCCCCGCGGTGCTGATGGCGCTGCTGGTCGGGGTCGCGCACGAGCCCTCCCGCCCGCTTGGACGGTATCGCCCCCCCGCGCGGCCGCCCACCGCGGGGCGGCCGGGACACGGTGGGCAGCCGCCCGCTGCCCGGAATCGGCGGTTCGGGGGTCGACCCGATAGGCTTTGGCCGAGTTACGACCTTCTGACAACAGCAGACGCGGCCGAGGAGTCACCCGGATGAGCACCACCCCCACCGATCGGTTGCGTGCTTTGTTGGAGCCGCTGGCCGAGCAGGCGGGCCTGGACCTTGAGGACGTCAGGGTGAGCCAGGCCGGCAGCCGCCGCCAGGTGCAGATCGACGTGGACGCCGACGGCGGTGTGGACCTCGACGCGATCGCCGCCTTCAGCCGCGAGATCGGCCAGGCCCTGGACGCCTCCGACGTGATGGGCGCCGCCGCGTACGTGCTGGAGGTCGGCTCGCCGGGCGTGGACCGCCCGATCACCGAGCCCCGTCACTGGCGGCGCAACACCGGCCGGCTGGTCAAGGTCCAGCTGGTCGACGGCGGCGAGATCGTCGCCCGGGTCCTGGAGATCGACGAGGCCGGCGCGCTGGTCGAGGTGCAGCCGGTCAAGGGCCGGGGCCGCGCCAAGGAGCGCCGGCTGGAGTTCGCCGAGGTCGCCAAGGCCCGGATCCAGGTGGAGTTCAACCGCAAGGAGGACGAGCAGCTGCTCGCCGACGCGGACGACGCCACCGAGGACCTTGACGAGGACGCCGACGACCTCGACGACGACGCGGCCGACGACACAGACGACACCGACGGTGCGGACGACGAGTCCGTCACCGCCGAGCAGTGAGCAAGAGAAGAGCAGAGGAGGCGTAGCCGTGGACATCGACATGAGTGCCCTGCGTGGGCTGGTGACCGAGAAGAACATCCCGTTCGACCTTTTGGTCGAGTCGATCGAGTCGGCGCTCCTCATCGCGTACCACCGGACCGAGGGCTCGCGCCGTCGTGCCCGGGTCGAGCTGAACCGCAAGACCGGGCACGTCACGGTGTGGGCGCTGGAGGACGCGAGCGAGCTGGACGAGGGCGTCGAGCCCAAGGAGTTCGACGACACCCCGAGCGGCTTCGGCCGGATCGCCGCGAGCACCGCCAAGCAGGTGATCCTGCAGCGACTGCGCGACGCCGCCGACGACCAGACCTTCGGCGAGTACGCGGGCAAGGAGGGCGACATCGTCACCGGTGTCGTCCAGCAGGGCAGCGACCCCAAGAACGTGCTGGTGGACATCGGCAAGCTGGAGGCCATCCTGCCTCCGCAGGAGCAGGTCCCCGGCGAGGAGTACAAGCACGGCACCCGGCTGCGCAGCTACGTGGTGGCCGTGCGCCGGGGCGTGCGCGGTGCTTCGGTGACGCTCTCGCGCACCCACCCCAACCTGGTGAAGAAGCTCTTCGCGCTGGAGGTCCCGGAGATCGCCGACGGCAGCGTCGAGATCGCCGCGATCGCCCGCGAGGCCGGCCACCGGACCAAGATCGCCGTCTACTCGCGGCGGTCGGGCCTCAACGCCAAGGGCGCCTGCATCGGCCCGATGGGCGGCCGGGTGCGCAACGTGATGGCCGAGCTGCACGGCGAGAAGATCGATATCGTGGACTGGTCCGAGGACCCGGCCGAGATGGTGGCCAGCGCGCTGTCCCCCGCCCGGGTGACGAAGGTCGAGATCGTGGACTACGCGCAGCGCTCCGCACGGGTGATCGTGCCGGACTACCAGCTGTCGCTGGCGATCGGCAAGGAGGGCCAGAACGCCCGCCTGGCCGCCCGCCTGACGGGCTGGCGGATCGACATCCGCCCGGACACCGAGGTCGCCGACCCGGCGGCGGACGGGGAATCCTCCGCCGAGTGATCATGTTGTCGTATGACAGTCGCAGCCCCGTCCGGATCGGCGGGGCCGCGGTCACTGCCCGTGGAGGGGTAGACTTGATGGTGTCCGGCCGGACGCGTGTCCGCGCATGCCCAGAACGCACCTGCGTGGGCTGCCGCAAGCGAGCGGCCAAGCACGAGCTGTTGCGAGTCACGGCGGTTGAGGGTCTCTGCGTCCCTGATCCCCGTGCTTCGCTGCCTGGCCGGGGCGCGTACCTGCACCCCGACCCGGCCTGTCTCGACCTGGCGGTCCGCCGCCGGGCGTTCCCGAGGGCCTTGCGGCTCCAGGGCACGCTCGACACGGCAGGACTGCGCGAACACGTCGCGGCCACCGCAGAACGCGCCCCGGCGTCCTGAGGCCCAGGAACATCTGGGCCGCTCGGGTTCGCCTGGAGGGCACGACCCCGCCGAGCGGGGAGAACCACCGCACAGAGCACGGCGCGCGCACCTCGGTGCGGCACGCCACCAGTCAGGTACCTCGCGAGATGGAAGTAGGTCGAGATTGCGATGAGCACTCGATGAGTACGCGATGAGTACGCCCATGAAGTAGCGACGGTCCGGCGGACGAACACCCCGGACTTATAGACAGGAGCGAAGTGGCTAAGGTCCGGGTATATGAGCTCGCCAAGGAGTTGGGCTTGGAGAGCAAGGCCGTCATGGCCAAGCTCACCGAGCTGGGCGAGTTCGTCCGTTCGGCGTCCTCGACGATCGAGGCGCCGGTCGTGCGCAAGTTGACTGATGCTTTGGGAGCGACGCCGCCTTCCGGTGGCGCGTCCGCCAAGCCTGGCCCGCGGAAGCCCGCGGCGCCCACGCCCGCCGGTACCACCGGCGCGGCAGCACCCAAGCCGGGTGCCCCCAGCCCTGGTCCGCGGCCCGCCGCGACCCCGGGTCCCCGTCCGACCCCGGCCGCCGCGGCTCCCGCCGCCCCGGCC
>NZ_BAAALF010000369.1:0-3089 GCF_039528135.1 Kitasatospora nipponensis
CCGAGGTGGTGCAGGCGGCGAACGGTCCGTCGGGCGCGCGCAGATGGACCAGGGTCTGGTCCAGGTGGTCGCGGTGCCACGTGCTGGGTCCGGACAGCCCGGCTTCGACATCGGTCAACTGCTGCCACGCCAGCCACAGTCCATGCAGGCGGGCGACCGCCTCGGCGTGCTGCTCCCACTGTGCGCACCAGGGGCGGATGGTGCTGATCTCCCGGCCGTAGACGGGCAGGAGGAGGTGGTTCACCCAGTCGCGCAGCGCGGCCATCTCGGCGTCGTACTCCGGGCCGCCCAAGGCGAGGATGAACACGGACGTCGGGCCCGCGTCCTCCTCGGCCCCGGTGGCGGGCAGGTTGGGGATCTGGGCTTCGGGCGCGGTGTGGTCCTCGGAGCTGAGGCGGTCGAGGAGGACGCCGTGCTGGCGGACCTCGGCCATGGTCTTGGCGAGCGTGGTGGCGAGGTCGTCGAGGTCGTCGTCGGGCACGCGGAAGGGCTCTTCGGGGGTGCCCTGGGCGGGGTCGGACAAGGCGGGTTGCTCCTGGCTCTGTGGGAGGACGGCACGAGGAAGAGGATCCGGGGATTCGGTGATTTGGCGCGGCCGGGAATCTGCGTTAGGGGTGGCCGGCGGCGCAGGAGTTGGGCGCTGCGGGGCTCGGATCTCATCGCGTCAGGCTGAGGGCGTCGAGGTGGGCGAGGCGTGGACATGGGCAGAACGGGGTGGCGATCACGAGTGGTGACGCGCGCTCTGTGCGGTCGCCGGTGCGGTCCGGGCGGTAGCCGGGGCGGGAGCCCGGCTGGTCGGTTGCAGGCTTCGGCTGCGGGCCTGGGCGGCGGCGACGCGGGCCGTGGGAGACAGCGGGGACTGGGCGGTGGTCGAGGCCGGCGGGGCGGTGGCGGCGCGCCATCGGGTGCGGACCTCGTCGAGTCGGCAGAGTGCGTGCAGGGCGTGGCTGATGAGCTGGCCGGGGGCCAGGGCCTCGTTCTCGGCGGCGGCGCGGATCGCGGTGGCGCTGGTGGCGGCTGTGCGGGTCAGTGAGGAGCGCAGGATCTGTTCGCCGAGGTATTCGGCGGATCCGGCGCCGGCTCCGGCGCACAGGTCGCGCACGGCGTCGGGGGTGAGGGTGCCGTCGGCAAGGAGTCCGCGCCGTTGGGCCTCCCAGAGCACGGTGACCTCGTCGATTGGCTCACCGCGGTGGCGGAGCGCCCCGAGGCAGCGGTAGAGCTGGCCGTGGGCGTGGTCGGCGAAGTCGGCGGGCCGCAGCCAGCCGATGACCTCGTCCATCGCACGGGGCTGGTTGGTCAGTACCTCCAGCAGCAGCTGCTCGTCCTGGAAAACCCGCTCCCCGACCGCCGGAACGGGGGCAGGGGTCTCCGCCGAGGGCCGGGCGGTGGGGCGCGGCTGGGTGCCCCAGCGGCGGGCGAGTTCGCTGAGCACGCCGGCCAGGACGTCGGCCTGGTGGAGCGCATCGTCGACCTCGCCCCGAAGGGCGTCGGCGCGGGCGGCCTGGTGCAGGCGTACGGCGTGCTCGGTTATCGTGCGGTGGATCGCGCCCTCCAGCACCATCCGCCCGTACATCGCGGCGTGCCTGGTGCGCGGGCACGCCGCGATCAACGTGTGTGTGTAACTCGGGCTCAGGCCATGGACGTTGCGGCTCGCTTGGGCCACTGCGCCGGCCACCCAGTCCAGCGGGACGTTGCCCTTGGCAACCAGGACGGGCTGCCCAGCGTGGTGCAGGTCGCGCATCGCGGCGAACAGTGCCCGGTGGGTGGGCCGGTAGAAGTGGCCGGGTTCGAGCCAGGCCAGCGAGGCGAGTTGGCCGGGGTCGAGCAGGACGGCACCGAGCACGGCCTGCTCGGCCCGCAGCAGCGGCTTCACCGCCGGCCTCGGTCTGCGCGCAGCTCGGCGACGGCCTGGTCGGCGGCAGCCATCGCCGCTGCGAAGCGGTCCAGTTCGCCGGTGAAGACCGGGTCGGTGGACAGGATCGCTCCGCTGCCGGTGACCAGCCACCACTGGCTGCCGCGACCGACGACAGGCGAACCGGCCAGGCGATCCGGGCGAGGCACGGGCGATGAGGGGTTCTTCGAGAACATCGGGTACTCCGAATAGGCTTTGGGGTGAAGGGATTTCAGGCGGTGAGGTCGAAGCCGTCGGGCACGGGGGAGCCGGAGCGGCAGGCCCAGGGCGAGCAGCCGTCCGCGTCGCCGTTCTCCAGCTCGGCGTCCGCGATGGCGTCGAAGATGTCGCCCTGGCGCCCGGACCACTCATGGGCCGTGACCCGGTCGATCGGCGCCTGGTCGAGCGGGCGCCGCGAGCGGTGCAGGTACGCCTGGCCGAGCAGCGGAGTGCCTTGCGCTGTGGCCCGCGCGTTGCCCTTGCGGATGGCGTGGTCGAACTCCACGACGTCCTGCCACTCCTCTGGCGAGCTGTCGCGCAGCTGCCTCCACTGGGAGTTGCCGTGGTACGGACACCCGAGACACGCACTCTTGGGGATCTCACCGAGCCCCCGCGAGCGCAGGAACCGCACGCAGTCGGAGCGGGAGAAGCCCAGCTCCAGAAGGGGGAACCTGTTCTTCATGTAGGCGACGTCCGCGTCCTTGGCGCGGTGGACCTCATCCACCGAGATGCCGATCCACTGCTCGACGAACACCCCGGCCGGAATCCGCCGCGGGTACGGGTAGCCCAGCAGTTGGCGGACCTGCTCCTTGATCGGGCGGATCTTGTACTGGCCCGTGCACTGCCTACGTGACATCCCTTCTGTCCCTCGGGGGTTGAGGATGTGCAGCGGCATCGACGCGAACCGCTTGGAGGGGTCGAGGGCGTCGTCGCGGATGTTGCCGGAGGACACTCGCAGGATCGGGACGCCAGCGGGCTCGGCGATCTCCCGCTCGATCCCGTCCAGGTGGGCGTAGACGGAGCGGGGCTCCCAGCCCGTGTCGGCGAAGATCGCCACATCCAGGCCGGGGAGATGGCCTTCGGCTGCCAGGAGCAGCAGACAGGTCGACTGGACCCCAGCGCCGAGCGACAGCGACCGGAGCCGCGGGGCGCTCATGCCGACAGCCCGAAGTCGTCACGGCTGGCGGTCTTGGCGATG
>NZ_BAAALF010000370.1:0-3081 GCF_039528135.1 Kitasatospora nipponensis
CCGCCCCCCGCCCACGGGGGGGCGCTGCAGGGTGGCGGCCACCTCGGCGACCGCCGGGTGCAGGCGCAGCGCGGCGTCGACGTCGGCGATCTCGACCCGGGCGCCGCGCACCTTGACCTGGTCGTCGTTGCGGCCGAGCAGGGCTATCCGGCCGTCGGGCAGCCACCGGGCCAGGTCGCCGGTGCGGTACATCCGCCCGCCGGCGAACGGGTCGGGCAGGAAGCGCTCGGCGGTCAGCTCGGGGCGGCCGAGGTAGCCGCGGCCCACCCCCGCCCCGCCGACGTACAGCTCGCCCGGGACGCCGATCGGCACCGGGCGCCGACGCTCGTCCAGCAGGTAGACCAGGGCGCCGGGGATCGGCCGCCCGATAGTGGGCCGGCCGCCGCCGGGGCGACAGCGGCCCACCGCGGTCGCGGTGGTGGCCTCGGTGGGGCCGTAGGCGTTGACGAAGTCGGGGCCCGGCGCCCAGCGGTCCACCAGGGCGGCGCTGCACGCCTCGCCGCCCACCGTGATCGCGCGCACCGACGGCAGGTCGGTGTCCGGCAGCGCGGCGAGGACGGAGGCGGGCAGCACCAGGTTGGTGACGGCGTGCCGGCGGATCAGCGCGGCGAGGTCCTCGCCGGCCAGCTCCGCCTCGCCGCGCACCAGCAGGGTGCCGCCGGTGGTGAGGGTCATGTAGACGTCGGAGATCGAGACGCTGAAGCCGAACGCGACGAACTGCAGCACGGTGGAGTCGGGCCGCACGTCGAAGAGTTCGACCTTGGCGGCGACCAGGTTGGCCAGGCCGCCGTGGGTCAGCAGGACGCCCTTGGGCCGGCCGGTGGAGCCGGAGGTGAACATGATGTCGGCGACGTCGTCCTCGTCGAGCCGGACCGCCGGCGCCGCCGGGGCGCCCGGCTGGCGGGCCTCGACGGTGGTCAGCGGCCCGGCGGCCAGCGCCCGCAGCCGGCTCCCGGTGCCGCCCGGGCCCTCGGTGCAGACCGCGAACGGCGGCGCGGCGTCGGCCAGGAGCTGCCGCAGCCGCTCGTCGGGGAAGGCCGGGTCCATCGGCACGTACACCCCGCCCGCGCGGTGCACGGCGATCATCGCGACCACCGAGTCCACCGAGCGCGGCAGGCAGACCGCGACCGGGGTGCCGGCCCTCAGGCCGCGCCCGATCAGCGCCAGCGCGAGGCCGTTGACGGCGGCGTCGAGCTCGGCGTAGTCCAGGCTCTCCCCCTCGCAGAGGACGGCCGGCCGCCCGGGCGGGCCGGCGATGCGCTCGTGCACCGGACCGGGCCGGCGGGCGGGCGCGCCGCGGCCGAAGGCCAGCACCTGCTCCCGATCGGCCTCGGTCAGCAGCTCGATCTCCGCCAGGGCGGTGGCCGGGTCCGCGCCGGCGGCGGCCAGCACCCGCAGCAGGTGGTCGGCCAGCCGCTCGGCGAAGGCGGCGTCGAAGAGGTCGGTGGCGTACTCGATCGCGAGCCGGTCCCGGTCGAGCACCACGGTGAGGTCGAACCGCGCCCGCTCGGCGGGGAGTTCGCCCTCGAAGCGGAGGGTCGCGCCGGGCAGCCGGACCTCGGTGGCCTCCGGCTGCTGGAGCACCAGCATCACCTGGAACAGCGGGTGGTGGGCTCGGCGCCCGCCCGGCGTCAGCTCCTCCACCAGCCGCTCGAACGGCAGCGCCCGGTGCGCGTACGCGTCGGTGGTGACCGCCCGCACCCGCTCGACCAGCCCGGCGAAGTCCGGCGCGCTCGCCCGGTCGGGGCCGCCTGCCGGCCCGCCCAGCACGTCCACGCGCAGCGGCAGGGTGTTGACGAAGCAGCCGACGGTCGACTCGAAGGCCGTCCTCGCCCGATCGTCGACCGGGGTGCCGACCACCAGGTCGTGCTGCCCGGTGTGGCGGTGCAGCACCGTCAACAGGCCTGCCAGCAGCACCATGTACGGGGTGGCGCCGAGCCGGCGGGCGGTCCGATCCAGGGTGGCGCGCAGCCCGACCGGCAGCCGGCGGCCGACGGTGGCGCCGCGGAAGCTCGGCTGCGGTGGGCGGGTCTCGCCGGGGGCGAGGTCGAGCAGCGCCGGGGCGCCCTCCAACGCGCGGGTCCAGTACGCCAACAGGTCGGGGTGCCGGTCCAGTTGGCTCTGCTCCCAGCGGGCCGGGGCCGCCGGGTCCGGGCCGGCGGGCCGTTCGGCGGGACGCCGGTGGGCGGCCAGCGCGGGGTAGACCTCGGCCAGGTCGGCCAGCAGGATCTCCACCGAGCGTCCGTCGACGGCGATGTGATGGACCGTCAGGCAGATCTCCCAGCGGTCGGCGGCGGTTCGGGCCAGCACGGCGCGCAGCAGCGGCGGGTGGGTCAGGTCGAACGGCCTGGCGGCCCGCTCGGCGAACCGGGCGGCTGCGGAGTCGGGCGCCTCGCGCAGGTCGAGCGTCTCCACCAGGTCGTCCGCGCTGCCGGTCCACGGCAGCACCCGCTGGCGCGGGCCCTGCGGGGTCTCGACGTAGGCGGTGCGCAACGCCGGGTGCCGGCGCACCAGTTCGGCGATGCTCTCGGCCAGCGCCCAGGTCTCGACGGCGGGGGCGGCGGGGGCGTCCACGGCAGCGGGGGCGTCCGCGGCGGCTGGCCGCGGGTCGGCGGTCACGGTCAGGGCGAGGGAGACGTTGGAGATCGCCGGGTCGGGCGCGAACTGGTCGATGAACCAGTAGCGGGCCTGGGCCGAGGTCAGCGGGGCGTCACCGGCCTCGGCCGGGGACCCCGGGGCCCCGCTGGCGAGCGGGTCGGCGAACGGGTCGGCGACCCGATCGGCCAGGCCGTCGACCGTACGGGCCAGGTCGGCGACCGTCCGCCCGCCGAACACGTCCGCCGGCGCGAGGTCGGCCCCGCAGCGCTCGGCGACCCGGGCGATGATCCGCATCGCCCGCAGCGAGTGCCCGCCGAGTTCCTCGAACGGCTCGTCCACGCCGACCCGGAAGCCGAACACCTCCGACCAGATGTCCACCAGCAGCGCCTCGGTGGCGGTGCGCGGCGGCGCGGCCGGCGGCCGCTCACCGGCCGAGCGGGCCCGCAGCGCGGCGCGGTCGGTCTTGCCGTGCGCGGTCAGCGG
>NZ_BAAALF010000371.1:0-3068 GCF_039528135.1 Kitasatospora nipponensis
ACCGCCCGCCGCCGGCGGCGCGCTGCGGATGTCGGCCGCCACCGCGCTGCGCGAGGCCGTGCTGCGCGGCAACCGCTGGGGCGCCGCCCCCAGCGCCCTGCCGGGGCTGCCCGCACCGGCCACCCCGCCCGCCGGCTCCGCACCCGCCTCGGCCTCCGCGTCCACATCGCCGGCGGCGTCCACGTCCGCGTCGAGCTCGGCCTCCCATTAGATTCTCGACCCCGCCCCGACACCCGCGGCCGACGGTCCGTCACCCGCGCTCCCGCCCGACCCCCGTGGCCGGCAGGGCGCCTGACGGAGCGTCGACCGGCTGCGACACCGGCCCGCTCACCATCCCCAGCCGCCCCACACGGCTCTGACCAGCGCGTCTGCGCGATCGGCCGCACGGCGTGGCCGACAATGGGGACGGGAGCGCCCCGGGGAGGGACCGAGCGAAGGGCCGGTATGTCGCCAGCAGCAGGACAGTTCACCGTGCCGGACCGGTTGCGCAGGGGCCTGCTCGGCGTGCCGGGGCCGGGCCACGCCGACGGCGTGGACGACGTGGACCGCGCGGCCTGGCTGGACGAGCTGCCCGCCCGCTTCACCGACCGCCTGGAGCGGTGGGGGCTCACCCTGGAGCGGGTCTGCGAGCCCGGCGGACGGCACAGCCTGGTCGGCTACGTCCGTCGCGCGGACTCCTCCCCCGCCGTCCTCAAGGCCGCGCTGCTCACCCCGCAGACCGCCCGCGAGCACGCCGCGCTGGCCCACTGGGCCGGCCGCGGCGCCGTCCTGCTGCTGGACGCCGACCCCGAGGCCGGCTTCCTGCTGCTGGAGCGCCTGTACGGGGACATCCCGCTGCGCTCGCTGGCCGAGGGCAAGGCCATGCTGGAGGCCGCCGGCCTGCTGCAGCGGCTGTGGATCGCGCCGGCCCAAGACCACCCGTTCCGCTCGGTGGCCGAGGAGGTGGACCGGCTGCGCGCCGGGCTCGGCGGGCTGCGCGCGCTGGCCGAGCGGGTGGAGGCGACCGCCCTGGTGGACGAGGCGCTGGCCCGGGCCGCCGCCCTGCTCGCCTCCTCCCAGGAGCACTTCCTGCTGCACGGCGACTTCCACCACGGCAACGTGCTGGCCGCCGACCGCGCCCCCTGGCTGGCCATCGACCCGCGGCCGCTGGTCGGCGAGCGGGCCTACGACCTGGCCTGGCTCGCCCAGGACCGCAAGGAGACACTGGCCGGCTCGCCCGGACCGCAGGGCGCCGCCCGCCGCCGGCTGCGCCAGCTGGCCGACGCGGTGGAGGTGGACCTGGAGCGGCTGCGCGGCTGGACGCTGGTGCGCTGCGTGGCCGCCGGCCTGGCGAGCCTGGCCGCCGGCGACCGGGAGAGCGGCGAGCTCTCGCTGGAGTTCGCGGGCTGGCTCTGACACCCGTCCCCGGCCCCGGGCGCGGAGCCGCTACGCCGAGCGGTCGAGCAGCGGCAGCCGGGCGCCCATCACCGCATAGGGCCGGTCGGTGTTCGGGAACCGCACCGCGCGGGCCAGGTCCCGGTAGCCCAGCGAGCGGTACAGGCGACGGGCCGGGGTCTCCGCGTCGATCGCGGAGAGGATGCTGCGGCTGCGCCCGGACTGCTCGCACAGGGCGCGGATCAGCGCGCTGCCGAGCCCGCGCCCCTGGTAGTCGGGCAGCACGTGCAACTCGGTGACCGCGAAGACCTCGTCCAGCCACTCCCCGTGCCCGCGGGCCTCCAGGTAGGGCTGGATCACGGTGCTCCACCAGTGCTCGCGCCGGTTGGGCATGCCGTATCCGAAGCCCACCAGCCGCCCCGCGTTCAGCGCGCCGAGCGCGAGCACGCCGGGCTGCTCCGCGTGCCGTCCCACGATGTGCAGGCGGACCGCGATCTCCTCCGGCGAGAGCCCGAAGGCGGCCGACTGCACCTCCAGCGCGTACGGCGCCCAGGCCGCCAGGTCGATCGGCTGGATGGTCACCTCGGTCAGCTGCTCCATGCCCGGGACGTTACTCCTGTCCCCGGGCCTGACGGGGCCTCACCCGGGCAACCGGGGCCTCACCCGTTCAGAAGAGCACCGACATGAAGGCGCCGACCTCGCGGAACCCGACCCGCTGGTAGGCCGCCCGGGCCGGGAGGTTGTAGTCGTTGACGTACAGGCTCGCCACCGGGGCCACCTCGCGCAGCGCGATGTCCAGCACCGCGGCCATGCCGCTCTCGGAGAGCCGCCGCCCGCGGTGGGCCGGTGCCACCCAGACCCCCTGGATCTGGCAGGCGCCCTGCGTCACGGCGCCGATCTCGGCCTTGAAGACGACCTCGCCCTGCTCCGAGATCCGGGCGAACGAGCGTCCGCCGGTGATCAGTTCGGCCACCCGGGCCTGGTAGAGCAGGCCGCCGTCACCGGCCAGCGGGGAGACCCCCACCTCCTCGGTGAACATCGCCACGCAGGCCGGCATCAGCAGGTCGATCTCGTCGCGGCGCACCCGGCGCACCAGCGGGTCCGGGGCGACCTCGGCGGAGGGCTCGGCGGTGGCGAGCAGCGGCTGGTAGCCGCGCACCTCGCGGGCCGGACCCCAACTGCGCTCCAGCAGCGCCCACAGGGCGGCGGTGGACTCGGCCGGCCCCACGATCGACGAGCAGCGCCGGCCCTGCCGGCGGGCCCGCTCGGCGAACGCCCGTACGGCCTGCGGCCCGGCGTTGATCGGCACCAGGTTCGCCCCGGCGTAGCAGAGCGACTCCAGCCGGCCGTCCTGGTCGAACCAGCCCCACATCTCGCCGCCCAGGCGCCACGGGTCGAGGCCGACCGCCTCGACCCGGGTGGCGACGAAGGCGTTGGCCACCGGATCGCGGCGCAGCACCTCCAGGGTGTCGGCGAGGTCCGCCCCCTCCAGCACCCGGGTGGCGGCCGCGGCCCGCGCGGCCTGCAACGAGCTGGGGAGCATCACACTTCGATCGAGCACAGCACCTCATTCACACCGCGTCGCCCCGGGGACCGTCAGTCGGCGGCGACCACGGTCGGGGTGCCGGACTCCACGCCCTCGGCCTGCATCTGCTCGGCCAGCTTCATGGCCTCCTCGATCAGGGTCTCGACGA
>NZ_BAAALF010000372.1:0-2943 GCF_039528135.1 Kitasatospora nipponensis
CGACGCCCCCGCCGGCGCCGGCTGGCGCGACCACGCCGGATACGGACCGCTGGTCGGCCTGGGCCTGGACCGGGCCGCCCTGGGCGCCCTGGAGACCGTGCCGATGGACCAGGGCCCGTTCGCCGGCCTGCTGCACCCCGTGGCACGCCCGCCGCAGTTGCTGCGCCCCGACCTCGCCGCCGACCCGGCCACCGCCGCCCGGTTCCGCTCGGTCGCCGCCGACCTCGGCATCGGCGCCTGCTACGCGCTGCCGCTGGCCACCGAGGAGGACGGCCCGCTCGCCGCCGCCGTCTGGTTCTATCCGGCGCCGAGCCGGCCCACGCCCGAGCAGCAGGAGCTGGCACGGCGCTACGCCGCCTTCGCGGCCCCGCTGCTGGCGGGCCGGCTGGAGGCCGAGCGCCGGCTGCGCGCCACCGAGGCGCTGCGCCGCGGCATGCTGCCCGACCACCTGCCGTACGTGCCCGGCCTGCGGCTGGCGGTGCGCTGGGTGCCCGCCGGGCTGGAGCGGTCGGCCGGCAGCGACTGGTACGACGCGATCACCCTGCCGGACGGCTCACTCGGGCTCACCGTCGGCTCGGTCTCCGGCGACGGACCGGGCGCGGGACCGGGCTCGGCCCCCGGCGCCGCCGCCGCGATGGGCCGGCTGCGGGCCGCGCTGCGCGCCTACGCGGTCCTGGAGGGCGAGGACCCGGTCTCCGTCCTGGGCGACCTGGAGCTGCTGCTCAAGACCACCGAACCGGCCCGCACCGCCACCGCCGCGTACGCCTGGATCGAGCCCGGCGAGCGCCGGATCACGCTGGCCGGGGCCGGCCACTGCCCGCCGATCCTGGTCACCCGGTACGGCGCCAACTTCGTGGAGACCTCGCTCTCCGCCCCGCTGGGCATGCTCAGCTGCTGGGAGGCGCCCGGCGTCGAGCTCAGCGCCGAGCGCGGCGACCTGCTGCTGCTGTACACCGAGGGCCTGGCCCGCCGGGCCGGCGGCACCCTGCACGCCGGGCAGGCCCGGCTGCGCAGGGCGGCCGCCGACGCGCCGCGCGAGGTGCGCCAGGACCCCGACCGCCTCTGCGCCCAGCTGCTGTCCTGCTGCCCGGCGGACCCCGCGGCGGCCACCGACGACCTGGTGCTGCTGGCGGCCCGCTTCGAGTAGCGGCCGCCCGGCCGGTCCCGCAGGGCGGGATCGGCCGGGCACGGACCGTCCGTCCGGTCCCTGCCGGGGACTCCCGAACGGGTGATCGGCTCGCCGTCCGTACCATGGGACGCACAGCCGCCCGAGACGTGTCGTGATCCGACGCGCCCGAGGCGGAGCGACTCGCAAGGAGGCGACGTACGTGACCGAGGACCGCACCCCGGCAGCGGCCGAGAACCCCGAAGGGGCCATCGGCGAGGAGAACCCCGCCGACGAGCCGATCAAGGGCCGCAAGAACGGGCTCTACTCCGAGGTGTCCGACGAGCTCGCCGCCTCGATGAAGTCCGGCTGGGCCGACACCGAGCTGCACGGGCTGGAGCCGCTCCCGCAGGCCCCGTACGCCGCCGAGCGGCGCGCCGCGCTCTCCGCCGCCTTCCCGGGCGAGCGGCTCGTGGTGCCCGCCGGCAACCTGCGCACCCGCGCGAACGACACCGAGTACTCCTTCCGCGCCGCCAGCGAGTACGTGCACCTCACCGGTGACCAGACCGAGGACGCCGTCCTGGTCCTGGAGCCGAGCACCGCGGGCGGCCACCAGGCCACCCTCTACCGGCTGCCGCGTTCGAACCGGGAGAACGGCGAGTTCTGGCTCGACGGCCAGGGCGAGCTCTGGGTCGGCCGCCGGCACAGCCTCACCGAGGCCGAGGCGCTGCTGGGCCTGCCGGCCCGCGACGTGCGCGGGCTCGTCGAGGAGCTCGAGGCCGCCGACCGCGCGGTGCCCACCCGGATCGTGCGCGGCTACGACGCGGGCCTCGAGGCCGCCGTCGCCTCGCGCACCGACGCCGACCGCGACGACGAGCTCAAGGTCTTCCTCAGCGGCCTGCGGCTGGTCAAGGACGCCTGGGAGATCGAGCAGCTGCGCGCCGCCTGCGCCGCCACCGTCAACGGATTCACCGACGTGGTGCGGGAGTTGGGCCAGGCCGTGGCCACCTCCGAGCGCTGGATCGAGGGCACCTTCTGGCGCCGCGCCCGGGTCGAGGGCAACGACGTCGGCTACGGCTCGATCGCCGCCGCCGGCCCGCACGCCACCACCCTGCACTGGGTGCGCAACGACGGCGACGTGCGCCCGGGCGAGCTGCTGCTGCTGGACGCCGGCGTGGAGACCGCCACCCTCTACACCGCCGACGTGACCCGCACGCTGCCGATCAACGGCACCTTCAGCCCGCTCCAGCGGCAGATCTACGACGCGGTCTTCGACGCCCAGGAGGCCGGCATCGCGGCCGTCCGCCCCGGCGGGCAGTTCCGCGACTTCCACGACGCCGCCCAGCGCGTGCTCGCCGAGCGCCTGCTGGCCTGGGGCCTGCTGGACGCCTCGGTGTACGACGTGGAGAAGGTGCTGGAGCTCGGCCTGCAGCGCCGCTGGACCCTGCACGGCACCGGCCACATGCTCGGCCTGGACGTCCACGACTGCGCGCACGCGCGCCGCGAGTCGTACGTGGACGCCGTGCTGGAGCCGGGCATGTGCCTGACCGTCGAGCCCGGCCTGTACTTCCAGCAGGACGACCTGACGGTGCCCGAGGAGTACCGCGGCATCGGCGTGCGGATCGAGGACGACATCCTGGTCACCGCCGAGGGCAACGAGAACCTCTCCGCCGGGCTGCCGCGCACGGCCGACGAGGTCGAGGCGTGGATGGCCTCGCTCACCGGCTGAGCCGTACCACCGGTCGAGCCGACCGGAGCACGCGCGGGTGCGCCCCGTCCCGGTCTTGGGTTCTAGGGATCGTTGCAACACCCTGACCGGGGACTGCAATGACCTTCGA
>NZ_BAAALF010000373.1:0-2874 GCF_039528135.1 Kitasatospora nipponensis
TGTCCACGGTGACCGCCGGACCCTCGAAGCCGAAGGTGTAGGAGATCCGCCCCGAGGCCACGCTGCCCGCGTTGCCGATCCCCAGGTACGCCTCCAGCTCGGCCGGGACCTGCTGACCGGCGCCGGCGTAGTCGCGGCCGGAGATCCCGGCGAAGACGCCGGTCCGGCTGCCGCGCAGCGCGGTCGGGTCGATGCCGGCCCGCTCGAGGAGCTGCCAGGTGGTCTCCAGCAGCAGCCGCTGCTGCGGGTCGACGGCGGGCGCCTCGCGCGGCGGGATGCCGAAGAACTCCGCGTCGAAGTCGCCGACGCCGTCGAGGAATCCGCCGTGCCGGGAGTACGAGGTACCGGTCCGGTCGGGGTCGGGGCTGTAGAGGGCCTCGAGGTCCCAGCCGCGGTCGGTCGGGAACTCGGTGAGCGCGTCCACCTCCTCGCTGACCAGCCGCCAGAGGTCGTCGGGCGACTCCACGCCACCGGGGAACCGGCAGGCCATGCCGACGATCACGACCGGGTCGTCCTCGGCCGCGTGCACCGCCGGGGCCGGCAGGGCCTCGGCGGTCTCGGTGTCCCAGAGCTCCTGGCCCAGCCAGTCGGCGAGCGCGGCGGGCGTCGGGTAGTCGAAGACCAGCGTGGCGGGCAGCCGGTGGTCGAGCGCGGTGCTCAGCCGGTTGCGGAACTCGACGGCCGTGAGCGAGTCGAAGCCCTGCAGCCGGAAGGCCCGGTCCGGGTCGATCGCCTCCGCCGACGCGCGCCGCTGGACGGCGGCGGCCTGCGCCCGGATCACGCCGAGCAGCGCCCGGCGCCGCTCGCCGGCCGGGGGCCCGGGGAGCCGCCGGACCAGGCCGGCCGGCGCCGGGATCACGCGGAGAAGCGCCGGGCCCCGCTCGCCGGGCGGGTGCCCGGCGAGCCGCCGGACCAGGCCGTCCGGCTCGGCCGCACCCGCTCGGCCCTCCGAGCCGCTGTCGGAGCGGCGGACCAGCTCCGCGGCCAGCGGGTGGAAGCGGTCGCCGAAGAGCAGTGACCAGTCGGCGTCGGCGACCACCAGGTGGCTCTCGCCGCGGTCGAGCGCGTCGCCGAGCAGCGTCACCGCCTGCTCGGGCGGCAGCGAGACCAGGCCGTGCCGCAGCAGTTGCCGCTCGGCGCCCTCCGCCGCGAGCCCGGCCCCGGCCCAGTGGCCCCACGCGATGGCGGTGGCGGGCAGCCCGGCGGCCCGGCGCTGGTCGGCCAGCGCGTCCAGGTAGGCGTTGCCGGGCGCGTAGTTGGCCTGCCCGGGGATGCCGCGCAGACCCGCCAGCGAGGAGAAGAGCACGAAGGCCGTGAGGTTCTGATCGAGCGTCAACTCGTGCAGCAGCTGGGCCGCCCGCACCTTGGCCCGCAGCGCGAGGTCCAGCTGCTCGGCGGTCAGGCCGGCGATCAGGCCGTCGTGCAGGGCGGCGGCGGTGTGCACCACGGCGGTGAGCGGTCGGTCGGCGGGCACCGAGGCCAGCACCGCGGCCAGCTCCTCGCGGTCCGCGACGTCGGCAGCCGCGAAGCTCACCGAGGTTCCGAGTGCGGCGAGTTCGGCGGCCAGCACGGCCGCCCCGGGGGCCTCGACACCGCGCCGGCTGACCAGCAGCAGGTGCTCGGCGCCCCGGCCGGCGAGCCAGCGGGCCACGTGGCCACCGAGCGCGCCGGTGCCGCCGGTGATCAGGGTGGTCCCGCTCGGCCGCCAGCCCTCGCTCGCGCCGGCGGCGAGGGGCACGGCCGGGACCAGCCGGCGGGCGAAGACTCCGGCCGGGCGCAGGGCGAGCTCGCCCTCGCGCTGCTCGGAGGGGTCGGCCAGCAGCGCGGCGGCCTGCTCCCAGAGACGGTCGTCGGCCTCGGACGGCAGGTCGAGCAGCCCGCCGTACTGAGCCGGGCTCTCCACCGCGAGGATCGCGGCGAAGCCCCAGACCAGCGCCTGGGCCGGCTCGGTCACCGGGTCGGACGGGCCGGTGGAGACGGCGCCGCGGCTGACGTACCAGAGCGGCACCGCCGCGCCCGCGTCCTCCAGCGCCTGGGTCAGCGCGAGGTTGGCGGCGTGCGTCCACGGCACGGCCGGGAACTCGGGGTGGCTGCCCTCGCCGAGGCCCAGCAGCGAGACGACGCCGGCCGGGGAGCCGAGCGCGCGGATCCGCGCGGCCAGCTCGGAGCGGTGCGGGCCGGCCTCCAGCAGCACCGGCCGGGCGCCGCGCGCGACCAGCGCGCGGCTGAGGCCCTCGACCCACGGGTGCCCGGTCACGCCCGGGGGCGCCGCCACCAGCCAGTCACCGGTCAGCCGCCCGGTCGCGGGGACCGGGACGGAGCGCCAGAGCACCCGGTGCCGCCAGCTGTCGGCGGCCGTGGCGCTGCGCCGGCGGTCCGACCAGGCGGCCAGCGCCGGCAGCACCGGCTCCAGTTGCTCGCCGGTCACGCCGATCGCCTCGGCCAGCCGGCCGCTGTCCTGCCCGGCGACCAGCTCCCAGAAGGCACCGTCCGGCGCGGCCTGGACGCCGGCGGCGTGCTCGGGCGAGCGGCTCGCGTCCAGCCAGTAGCGGGTGCGCTGGAAGGGGTAGGTCGGCAGCTCCACGCGCGGCGGGCGGGCCGGACCGAACAGGGCCGCCCAGTCAACCGCGTGACCACGGACGTACACCCTGGCCAGCGCCGTGAGCAGGGTGTCGGCCTCCGGGTGCTCCCGGTGCAGGGTGGCCACCGCGGTGGCCGACTCGGCCAGGATCCCGCCGGCCAGCGCCGTCAGCGTGCCGTCCGGGCCGAGCTCGATCAGGTCGGTGACCCCGGCGGTGTCCAACTCCCGCACGGCGTCGGCGAACCGGACACCCTCACGGACCTGACGCACCCAGTACTCCGGATCCGCCCACT
>NZ_BAAALF010000374.1:0-2865 GCF_039528135.1 Kitasatospora nipponensis
CGCAAGTGTCACTGCATTCCTGAGCAGCGGCCAGTACGAGGCCGTTGCGGATGATCTCGGCGTCAGCATCGCGCGGATCATTTCCACTGGAGGCCCCGGTGTCCGGGCGGCCGGCAAGGCTGCGCTGGACTCGGGTTCGGTCGACAGGTACCGGACATTCCTTGTCACCGAACAGTTCGTCCAGCGTACCGAGGACGAGCGAGTTCTCGCAGCCAAGCTGATCGACAGTGGTGGATCCGAGGTCAAGGACGCGGCCCGAATTGCCATCGAAAGCCCAGGCGATCTGCTGCACGCCTTCATCCAGGCAGGCCAGTACCAGGCCAAGCGGAAAGATCTGCTGACGGCGACTCACCACGCACAGATCGAGCACCGGATCGCCGAGGCACCAGGCATCGCCGCCCCCGCCCAGCGCGAGGCTGCAGAGGCCGCAGTGGCCGCCGCGACTGCCCGCAAGGCCAGGGAAGAAGCCGACGCCTACGCCCTGCAAGCCCAGACCTCGGCAGCTGATGCTCGGCGCTATGCAGACGATGCCAACACATACGCGAACAAGGCCGAAGTCTCCGCCGCCAGCGCGGCACAATCTGCCAGCACCGCACGCCAGGCTCAGGATGATGCCGAACAGGCCCTAGCCAATGCCATCAGCTCGGCAACCCAGGCCAAGAACTCAGCATCCACAGCCCAGACCGATGCCGACGAAGCCCGCGATGTCAGCACCAAGGCCCGTGAATCCGCTGAAGCCGCAGGGCAGGACAAGGAGAACGCCAATGCTGCGGCCCTTCGCGCCTACTACACCGCGATAGCCAAGGAGGAGGAAGAGAAGCAGGCAGCGCGGGAGAAGCAGGAAGCTATCGAGCGGGAGAAAGTCGCCGCCGAGAAGAAGAAGCAGGAAGAAGGCTGGGTCCCCGACTGGATCAAGGAATCCGCCAACTGGCTGACGAACACTGCCGACACTGCTGCAGGCATCGGACTCGCCATCATCACCAGTGGCGACGTCTGGGTAAGCGCTTTCGAGACCGGTGTCGGCCTCGCGTTCATGGGCATAGGAACGATGGGCGACGTAGCCGGAGGCGCCCTGTGCATCTCCGGATTCGGATGCGTGGTCGGAGCCCCGGCCGTTGCCGCGAGCACCGCCCTGATCGTCAGCGGAGCATATCTTAGCGTCGCTGGCGCCAATAATCTGGGCAAGAGCCTCAACACAGCACTTCGAGACGCAAGCGAGAACAACGGCTCTAGGTTTGCGGGCGACAGTCCTAGGGTGTCGTCCGGGCCGCCGTGGCCGGTCAGTGAATCCGTTCGAGGAACCGCCAAGGGGCGATCACTGGACGTTCCGAATAAGCGACACACGGTATCCGGAGCAAGGACTGGTAGGCCTGTGGAGAAGAATACAATGATCCTAAAGGGCAATGAGGGGGCTGTTCGAGACGATATTATTGATATAGCAGAAGGGCGTGCGGAATTTCTTGAAGATCAGCAAGTGTACAAGACTCCTAGTGGGCGTACCTACGGAGTTGAGTCCACGGGGAGAACTTTCCCGGTATCTGGTCCGGGGCTTGTTGAAATGGATCGAAATGAATACGTGGCACTGCAGGCGATAGCAAAGGTTGGTGGGGATATGCAAAAATTTGCTGATGCCTACGGAAGGGTGCCCCGCCTCATGGAAAATCCGAAGGCGATAGAGAAGGCCCTGGCTGTCTATAATGGGACATGGCGATGATGTACAATATCATTGCAGTCGAGGGGGTGAGCTGGGATCGACTGCAGCTCACCCTGGGGGACCTGTTCTCCGTTCCGGTGGGCGATGTTGAAGTAGTGAACTCCGGTGAATTCGAAGACAGGAACTTGGGGGCGAGGGTTAGCTGCGAATATCAGCGCCTAAGTGGTGATGTCTCGTGGGCGCTCGATATTTATGCCACTAATGAGGTCCAGTCGCAGCCGACTGAGCCTGCACTTGCCGCGGGACTCGCGGGGTGGCTTCGGCAAACATTCCTATTCCCTGATGCTGGGATTCGCCCAAGCTCGTACTGGGCTGCCACTGCAGATGGAAGAATGGTCCGTGCACGAGTGTTTGAATCCGATACTGAGGATTTTTTCATCCGTGTCGATGCCATCGAAGAGCCTGTCTCCGGCCTGGCTCATGTTCCCATCGAAAGAATACCTGAGGTGATCCGCGATTCTTTTGTACCTTCTCCTTTGGTCGATAGCTTTGCGGCTTGGTTGAAGGGGTGCGAAGAAATGTACCCGGATTCAGATGGGGTCAAGGAAAGTGGGGAGCATCTATTTGTCGGTAGTCTCCGTGCGTGGGAGATGATGACCGTTCGGATTTCACAGGGATGGCCACCGTCCGCATGGTATCCGGCTGAATTTTATCGAGAGGATCTCGACAATAGAGACTCTCTTTGTCAAATTTCAAATGACCTTCCTGCTGCTATTTCTAAGGCTTTCCTGGATGTGCTCAATCGCATCGATGGGGAATTTATTCGACTTACGGTCGATGATGGCGGCGTGGCACTAGATACAGAAATGGAAATACTAGACCCTGCGCCACCAGTGCGGAATTGGTGGTGGAGGAGGCGCCCAATTGAGCTGCCCTGGAATAGTAGTTAATAAATCATTGCCTCGAAGGATATTGCGGCGTTTCGATAAGTGGCGCTAGGTCCTTTGGTGGGGGAATTGTGGCCCGCTGGATATGTCTGGCGGGCTGCAAGGCGATTCCTGAAGAGTGCTTCCGACTGTTCTGGTCGCCTGCACGCTAGCTTCTTTCGGCCGGGTGGGCGAAGGTCTGTAGAGAGTTGTTGCGCCAGTGAGTCGCGCTCCAGTGGCGTTTCAACGTCCGGTGATCATTTGAGCCCGCCGGTCACAGCGGTG
>NZ_BAAALF010000375.1:0-2815 GCF_039528135.1 Kitasatospora nipponensis
ACGCGCCACGGCCGCCGCGCAGGCGGGCCCGCGCGGCCGCACCCCCGGCGCGCCGGGGGAGGCCGCCCTGGGCCCGCTGCGCTCCCCCGCCGCTACCCGTACTCGTCACCGACCGGGCCTCCCATGACTCACCAAGCGTGACGGATCATGCCGAACTGTGACATACCCAGACGAAACGTCCGCTATCCCATAGCTTGGGTCATCTTTTCCGATTGGCCTATCGGAGAGCCCGACGGCGAGGGCCGGGCGGGGGCCTGGAAGGGGCCGGCAGGGGCCGGGAAGGGCTCAGGCGGGGGTGGTGGGGCGGGCGGCGGCGGCGAGCAGGCGGGCGACCTCCGGGAGCACCTCGCGGTCGTGCTCCAGCCAGTCCACCGAGGACAGCTCGTCCGGCCCCAGCCAGCGCAGCTCGGAGTGGTCCTGCAACGGCCGAGGGTCGCCCGCCAGCAGCTCGGCCGTCCAGATCTGCAGGACCAGCCCGGCTCGGACCGGCCACTGCCCCGGCAGCCGCTGCCGGGTACGGGTGCGCACGCCCAGCTCCTCGTGGAGCTCGCGCTCCAGGGCCTGCTGCTGCGTCTCGCCGGGCTCGGCCTTGCCGCCCGGGAACTCCCAGCGGCCCGCCACCGCGGCCGGCGCACTGCGCCGCGCGGCCAGCACCCGCCCGTGGTGGATCAGCACTCCGCCGACGACGATCCGGTTCTCCATGCCCCGACCCTAGGGCCTGTGTCAGGGCGTGCCGGGCGGGTGGCCGGGCCGGTCGGCCTCGACCCAGTAGAGCTGCTTGTGCCCGCGGGCCTCGAACGTGGCGGCGAGCGCGTCGGCCTCCGCTCGGAGCAGGCCGGCGGCGACCAGGAAGCGGTTGCCGTTGTCGTCCTGGCGCATCACCCGCCAGGAGCCGGCGGAGGTCTCGGGAACGACGGTCATGGGCGGAGCGTAGCGCGCGCCGGCGCCGGCTCCGTCGTCGCACGGGGCACCGGGGCCGGGCCCGGCTCGGTGGGGGTCGAGTCGGGCCCGGCGCGGCACTGAACCGCCCCTGCGCAAGGCTAGGGACGGCCCGCTAACGGGACGTACGGACCAGGTTTCCGGGCCGTCACGCACCCGGCCGACATGGTTAACGGCAGGTAAGCACGGCGGACATGGGATCGCCCGGGCCGGTTCCCCGTTCCCCCACCGCACCGGTTCGTATCCGACCGGTGTCGCCGATGCGGGTCTCGCACCAGCTCCCGCCCTGTGACCCGCACATCTGCCCCCGCCCGCCCCCGTCCGGTCGCCGCACGCGAGGAGCCGGCCCGGCGGCCGCGTCCGGGCGCGCCCACCGGACCGGTGGACGCCACGTCCGCGCCGCCCGTGGCAAGGCAGTTCGCCCGGTCATCACCGGCACGAACACCGCACGTACGACTATCGCAAGGGTGGACCGGCTACCGCGTCGGCGCAAGGTTCTCGCGGGGTCGTTCCGACGGCGGCCGCCCACCCCTGCCCGGACGGGCAACGCGACCGCGCCGCGCCACCCGCCGGGCCACCCGCTCCGTCAGACGCTGCGCGGTGCGCCGTCGCTGCCCGACTGCTGGTCGCGCCAGGAGTCGTCGGTGCTGAGCCGGAGCAGTCCGCGGACGGTTTTCTGCTGGTCGTAGGCGTGGTGCTGGTCGGACTCGGCGATGGCGTCGCCCAGCGCGTCCAGGCCGGAGGGCTGCGCGGCCGTGCGCAGCGCGGGGATGCGCTTGCGCAGCTCGGCCACCTGCGCGTCCACGGCGGGGCGCACCGTCGCGTCCCACGCGCCGCCGGCCAGCGCGTCGGTCTGCTTCTGCAGCACGTCGGCCATCGCGCCGGCCCACTCCCGGTAGCCGGCCGGGTCCTGGGTGACCGAGCCGCCGGGCCGCTCGGCGGCCTGCTCGTCGATGGCGTCCATCGCCCGCAGGTAGTCGAGTTGGGCGGGGGTCAGGTTGCTGGCGTCCTGGCGCAGCGAGTGCGAGAGCTTGCCGCTGGTGTCCGTCAGGAAGCAGGTGGCGACCCGGTCGCCGCTCGCCCAGCCGTCCTCCTGCGGGTAGAAGTAGTGCACCATCACCGAGTCCGGCACGGCCCAGTCGTCCATCGCGAACTCGTTGGCGCGGTCGCCGCAGACCGGTCCGGCCTGCTTGCGGCGCTCCGCCTCGTCCGGGTAGGCCGGTCCGGTCAGCCGCATGGTGCCGACCACCTCGCCGTCGTGCGGCGAGCTGCAGGCGATGGTGCGCACCCCGCTGCCGGAGCGGTTGAAGCAGTCGCCGATCTTCAGGTCCGCCGCGGCGACGACCCCGCCGCGCGAGCCGGTGCCGGTGCTGGCCCTGGTGCTGCCGGCGGTGAAGCTGCCCTGCGGGCTGGCGAGCATCACGACGGTGGTCAGCAGGCCGACCACGGAGAGCACCAGGCCGCCGATCGCCAGGCCGGTGCCGCGCTGGCCGCGCCGGTTGATCTGCACCAGTCCGGTGATGCCGAAGCCGAGGGCCAGCGGCCAGCCGCAGCAGGTCAGGCCGGCGACCAGGGCGGCTATCGAGAAGCCGTTGACGTCGCGCCGCCCGGGGTAGGGGCCGGTGCCCCAGGCGACCTGCGGACCGGGGTAGGGCGGGTACCCGGGGTAGCCGGGGTAGCCGGGGTAGCCGGGGTAGCCGCCCTGGCCGGGCTGGGCGGGGTAGGGCGGGTAGCCGGCGGGCGGCTGGTGCGGACCGGCGGGCGGGGCGAACGCGTCCGCGGGGCGCGGGGGCGCGAACGGGTCCGCGGCGGGCGGCGCGAACGGGTCCGCGGCGGGCGGCGCGAACGGGTCCGCGGCGGGCGGCGCCGCGGGCGG
>NZ_BAAALF010000376.1:0-2798 GCF_039528135.1 Kitasatospora nipponensis
GTCTGCGCGACGCTGGCGCAGGCCGAGTTGGTGCGCGGGCGCACGGCGGCGGCCGCCGAGGCCGCCGAACAGAGCCTGCGGCTCGAGCCGTTCCACGACGGCGCCTGGCGCGCGCTGATCGCCGCCTACCACGCGGCCGGCGACCGGGTCTCCTCGGAGCGCGCCAGCCGGCGCTACGACACCCTGCTCGACTCGCTGAGCGGCGCCGGCTGACCGGTCGTCAGGCGGCTCCCCGGCCGGCCGGGTCCCGGCCCGAAAACCCGGTGACCCGGCCGTCCCGTTCTCACTACACTCGCCATCGTCCGCGCGCCGCACCGACCTTGGCGGCGCGCACCGTACCGAGCGAGGGGAGTGGAGCCGTGCGTCACCGCACCGCTGTCGTCGTTCCCCCGTCACGGTACGAGGTGATCCTGGTGTCTTCGTGCGCCCGGTGCCCGCTGCGCGGCCGGCACCGGATGTCCGTGACGAACGCCTGACCCTCCCGACCCTCCGCCCCACCCCGCGAGCCCGCCCGCCCCGGTGCCCCGTCACCGGCGCGGCCGTGGCCGGCGCGGTGGCGCGCGGTCGGGTCCGGGTCCGGCGTGATCCGTCCGGCAATCGCGCCGCCCTTCTCCGGTCACCCCTGAAAGGCCATCGGCCGTGCGCACCGACCTCCGCCAGCAGCGTCCCAACCCGCTCACCGACGTCCGCAACCTGGGCATCCTCGCCCACGTCGACGCCGGCAAGACCACCGTCACCGAGCGGATCCTCTACCTCACCGGCTCCACCCACAAGCGCGGCGAGGTCCACGACGGCACCACCGTCACCGACTTCGACTCCCAGGAGCGCGACCGCGGCATCACCATCTTCGCCGCGGCCGTCAGCTGCGCCTGGGACGGCCACCGGATCAACCTGATCGACACCCCGGGCCACGTCGACTTCTCCGACGAGGTCGAGCGCTCCCTGCGGGTGCTCGACGGCGCGATCGCGGTCTTCGACGCGGTCGCCGGCGTCGAGCCGCAGAGCGAGTCGGTGTGGCGCCAGGCCGACCGGCACGGCGTCCCGCGGATCGCCTTCGTCAACAAGCTCGACCGGGCCGGCGCCGACCTCGACGCCGCCGTCGACTCGATCCGCCGGCGGCTCCACCCGGCCCCGCTGGTGGTGCAGTTGCCGATCGGCGCGGAGGACGGCTTCACCGGCGTCGTCGACCTGCTGCGGATGCGCGCGCTGCTCTGGGCCCAGGACCGGGACACCTGTCACGAGGAGCCGGTACCGGCCGCCCTGCGGGACGAAGCCCTGCGCCGCCGACAGGTGTTGGTGGAGGCGGTGGCCGAACTCCATCCGGGCGCGCTGGAGGAGTTCTGCGCCACCTCGACGCTCGGCGCGCCGACCCTGGCCGCGGCCCTGCGCGACCTGACCCGCAGCGGTGAGGGCGTCGTGGTGCTGTGCGGCTCGGCCTACCGCAACCGCGGTATCGAGCCGCTGCTGGACGCCGTGAACGCCTACCTGCCCTCCCCGCTGGACGTCCCGGCGGTGCGCGGCACCCGCGACGGCGCCGAGCAGGAGCGGGCCGCCGACCCGGCGGCGCCCTTCGCGGCGCTGGTGTTCAAGGTCAACTCGACGGCCACCGGCCGGCTGACCTACCTGCGGGTGTACGCGGGAACGATCCACAAGGGAGGGACGACGATGGACGCGGGCACCGGGCGCACCGAGCGGATCGGCCGGATCCTGCGGGTGCAGGCCGACCGGCACGCCGAGGTGGACCTCGCGGTGGCCGGGGACATCGTCGCGGTCGTCGGGCCGAAGGCGGCCCGCGCCGGGGCGACCCTGTGCGACCCGGCGGCCCCGCTGCTGCTGGAACCGCCGACGGTGGCCGACCCGGTCGTCTCGGTGGCGGTCGAGGCGCGGCGCTCCGCCGAGGCCGAGCGGCTGGTGGCGGCGCTGGCGCGGCTGGTCGAGGAGGATCCCTCGCTGACCGTGCGGACCGACCCCGAGACCGGCCAGACGCTGCTGTCGGGGATGGGCGAGCTGCACCTGGAGGTGGCGGTGGAGAAGATCCGGCGCGCCCTCGGGCTCGAGGTCACCGTCGGGCGGCCGAAGGTCTCCTACCGGGAGACGGTCGGGCGCGGGGTGTCCGGCCTGGTCTACCGGCACGTCAAGCAGGACGGCGGCGCGGGCCAGTTCGCCCACCTCGTGCTCGACCTGGCGCCGCTGACCGGCGACGACGGCGACGGCCCGAGCACCGGCACCGGGACCGGGACCGGCACGGACGGCGGCGGCAGCGCCACCGGCTTCGTGTTCGGCTCGACCGTCACCGGCGGGCGGGTCCCGCAGGAGTACGTGCGGGCGGTGGAGGCGGGCTGTCGCGACGCGCTGGCCGAGGGGCCGCTCGGCGGACACCCGGTCACCGGGCTGCGGGTCACCCTGACCGACGGCGCGACCCACCCGAAGGACTCCTCGGAGCTGGCCTTCCGCACCGCCGGCCGGCTCGCCCTGCGCGAGGCCCTGCGCGCCAGCGCGATGGTGCTGCTGGAGCCGGTGGTCGAGGTGACGGTCACCGTGCCGGAGGAGGCCGTGGGCACGGTGCTCGGCGACCTCGCGGCCCGCCGCGGCCGGGTCAGCGGCTCGACCGCGCGCGGCACCTCGGCCCAGGTCACCGCGACCGTGCCGTTGGCCGAGCTGTTCGGCTACGCGACCCGGCTGCGCAGCCGTACCCAGGGCCGCGGCACCTTCACCACCCGGCCCGCCGCCCAGGCCCCCGCGCCCGCCGCCGCGGCGCAGGCGGCCGCGGCGCTGTAGTCCGGGGCCGCCACCGGTCG
>NZ_BAAALF010000377.1:0-2786 GCF_039528135.1 Kitasatospora nipponensis
CGAGCGGTGGCCGGCGCCGGCCGGCTCGGTGCCGGTCAGCAGCCCGACGGCGCCGGCGGTTTCCAGGACCAGCCGCACCACCGGTTCCGGGCAGTCGGCGGCCTTGCCGATCCGGCTGAGCTCGCGCGGGCCCACGCCGCCGCTCTTGAGCAGCACCGGCCCCCGCAGCGCGCACTCGGCCAGCACCGCGGCCGCCTGGGTGCAGAAGGCCGTCGCCGCGGCCGCCGCCTCGCGCTCCACCTCCGCGGCGCCGACCGCGACCAGTTCCGGCTCCGGTGGCAGTGGATCGAAGGCCGCGTGCCAGCCGGGGCCGCGCAGGGCCAGCGTCACCTCGGCGGGCATCCGGGCCGCGCCGTAGCCGTGGTGGGGGCGGATCAGCAGTCCGCGCTCCCGGGCCCACTTGCCGGCCCGGCCCGCCTCGGTGGTCACCGAGCCGCTCAGCGCGGGGGCGGGAGCGCCCTCGCGCGCGCACTGGTGCAGCAACCGCGCCGCGCCGGGCGGGGACTGCGCGACCAGCGCGGTGAGCCAGTCGGCCGAGCCGAACCGTTTCACCAGGGCGGCCAGCCGCTCCTGCTTGGTGACCAGCGTGCGCAGTCCCAGGGCGGCCAGCAGGGAGCGGAGTTCCTCGGAGGTGGCCTCCGCCAGCAGGACCGCCAGCGGTGGCTCCAGGCCCAGCGCGGTGGGCCAGATCTGCCGCAGCGGCGCGGCCGCGTGCAGCCGGTCGGCGGGGTCCGGCCAGACCAGCGCGTGCGCGGCCAGGGTCTGCAGGGTGCTGTCCAGCGCCTGTGCCCGCTCGCCCTCCAAGGCGCCCAGCAGGGCGGCGAGTTCGTCGTGTTCGGCGCTGCCGCCGAGGCCGACCAGGGCCTCCGCCACCTGGAGGCAGGGGCGGGGCAGCCGGCGCAGCACCGCCAGCACCGAGGCCGGGCGGTCGAGCCGCTCGGCCACGTCGGCCGGCGAGCGCGGCGGCGGATCGGCGCTCGCGTCCGGTCGGGCCCGCAGGACGCGGTACAGCCGCTCCTCGTCGAGCCCGCACAGCCACTGGGTCAGCGGCGAGCGCGGTGTGTGTGCTGACTCGGCGATGACGGCTCACCTCGCTCGGGTGCGGACGGCCACAGTCCTCGTCAGCTGCCCGGCGGCCGGAAGACTCCGAGCTGCTACCGGCAGGTGACGCTACGTCAGTGTAGGGGTGGCCGCCGCCGGCCCGGGCGGGTTCGCGCAGATCGGTGGAGGGGACCGCGGGGGCACCGCGGGGTGGGCAGCGTGGTCGGCGCCTGGTAGGCATGAGGGGTGCGATTCGACTCCGTCCCCATGCCGCCGTCCGTCGACTCCCGGCCGCGTGACGCGCGCGGCTACCCCGTCCCGGCCATCACGCCGTGGGAGGAGGGCGGGCAGCCGCAGTTCGCGCTGACCGACTACGCGCGCAGCGCGCAGTGCGCGAACGGGCGGCTCTGCTCGGTCTGCGGCACGCTGATGGCCCGCGGGCCGGTCTGGCGGGTGGTGGGCGCCACCGAGAGCGAGGCGATCGCCGGGGCGCTGGCGGCCGGGCAGCCCTACCGCAACCTGGCCCCGACCCTGGAGGGGCCGGGGCACCGGTCCTGCATGCTGTACGCCTCGATGGTCTGCCCCTACCTGGCCCGCTCCACCGCGCGGCGCGGGCTGTCGGGCAGCGGGGACGACGAGCTCACCGGCCACCTGCGGCGCGGCGAGCGGCGCGGGGAGTCGGGCGCGGTGGTGGGGTTCGGCGACTACGAGTTCGCGGTGACCGGGAGCCGGGTGCTGTTCCGCTTCCTCGACGTGGTCGAGTACCTGCCGCACGACGACGCCGCCGAGCAGTTGGACGAACTCGTGGCCGAGTTGGGCCGCTCTCAGCCCCGGTAGGCCGGCAGGCCGGCGACCGTGGAGACCTGGGTCGGGGCGGCGGAACCGTCCACCGGCAGGGTGGAGATCCCGTTCGGGGTGCGGAAGGCGATGGTCCTTCCGTCCGGGGACCAGGTCGGCTCGGTGCAGTCGGTGGTCGCGTTCGGCGTCAGGTCCTTGGGGTTGGTCCGGTTGCTGAAGTCCAGCTCGAAGAGGTGGTCGTGGCCGCCGGAGGAGCGCACGAAGACCACGTGCTCGCCGTCGGGGGCGAGCGCCGGCTGGGAGCCCGCGGTGATCGCGGCGCCCTGCTGGCGGGTGTACTCGTCGCGGATGTAGACCTTCCCGTCCCCGGTGTTGGCGTACAGGGTCTCCCCGTACTTGCCGTTGGCGGTGGGCCACACGTTGCCGGTCTGCGGCAGCGGGGCGCCCTCCTCGCCGTACAGGGTCACCTGGGTCGGCGTGCCGTTCTCGGCGGCCGCAGGCACACTCTCCAGGCGCGTGGTGCCGCCCTGGGAGACGGCGAAGAAGAGCTGGTTCTTGGCGGGCACCTGGCTGTCGTTGTCGCCGGCGAGGTACTGCCAGGCGGGGTGCGACCAGGTCTGCCCGCCCGGGTTGCGGGCGGCGGTCCGCTTGCCGCTGCCGTCGGGGTTGGCGACCACCAGGTTGCCGGAGCCGTCGATGAAGACCGCCTTGCTGCCGTCCGGGGACCAGGTGAGGTCCCGCACCACGGTGCCGAAGTCGACCGCCTTGCCGTTCATCTGGACCAGCTGCGTGCCGTTGCTGATGGTGAGCGGGCCGGTGGCGGTGGGCGGCGCGGCCGGGGCGCGGGTGGGGCTCGGCGCGGCGGCCTGGGTCGGGGCGGCGCTCGGCTTCGCACTGGCCGAGTGGCTCGGCGCCGGGGCGCCGGGCGCCGCGGAGGCGGGCGCGCT
>NZ_BAAALF010000378.1:0-2729 GCF_039528135.1 Kitasatospora nipponensis
TGCATACGTCGGGTTCGACGGGGCGTCCCAAGGGTGTGGTGGTGTCGCACGGGAGCCTGGTGAACTTCCTGGTGGACATGGGCGGGCGCTTCCCGGTGGGGGCGGGTGATGCGTGGCTGGCGGTGACGACGGTGTCGTTCGACATCGCGGCGCTTGAGCTCTATCTGCCGCTGGTCGGTGGTGCGCGGGTGCTGTTGGCGGATCGGGACACGGTGGTGGATCCGGTGGCGCTGGTCGGGCTGGCCCGGCGTGGTGGGGCGACGGTGATGCAGGCGACGCCGTCGCTGTGGCGGGCGGTGCTGGCGGAGCTGCGCTCTGGTGCTGAACTGCCTGTCCCGTTGCGGGTGTTGGTGGGTGGCGAGGCGCTGTCGGCGGAGCTGGCCGAGGAGTTGCGGGGCTTGGGTGAGGTGTCCAACCTGTATGGGCCGACGGAGACCACGATCTGGTCCACCACGGCGCGACTCGACGGGTTGGTGTCGGCCGGTGGTCCGGCGATCGGTCGGCCGATCGCGAACACGCAGGTGTACGTGCTGGATGGGGCGTTGCGGCCGGTTCCGGTGGGTGTGGTGGGTGAGCTGTTCATCGCCGGTGACGGGTTGGCGCAGGGGTACTTCGAGCGGCCCGGGTTGACGGCGGAGCGGTTCACGGCTGATCCGCACGGTCCGGTGGGTTCGCGGATGTACCGCACGGGTGATCTGGCCAGGTGGTCCGTGGATGGCGAGCTGGCGTTCGCGGGTCGGGCGGACTCGCAGGTGAAGGTGCGTGGTCACCGCATCGAGCCGGGTGAGATCGAGGCGGTTCTGGGGGGTCTCGCGGGGGTGGGGCAGGTCGCGGTCGTCGCTCGCGAGGACGTCCCGGGTGACGTGCGCCTGGTCGCCTATGTCGTTCCCGCCGGGGTGGCGGAGGGTGCGGTCGCCGGGCTTCCTGTCGCGGTGCGCACCGAGGCGGCAAGGCACCTGCCCGGATACATGGTTCCGTCCGCCGTCGTCCTGCTCGACGCTCTGCCGTTGACCGCCAACGGCAAGCTGGACCGCAAGGCACTGCCCGCACCGGACCACCTCACCGCGGCGGGTACGGGGCGCGCCCCGGCCAACCGGCAGGAGGAGGTCCTCTGCGACGCGTTCGCCGAGGTGCTCGGGCTCCCCGAAGTCGGGGTCGACGACGACTTCTTCCAGCTCGGAGGGCACTCGCTGCTCGCAGTCCGCCTGTTCAGCCGGGTCAGGACGGCACTGGGAGCGGACATCTCGCTGCGGGTGCTGTTCGACGCGCCGACGGTTGCGGCGCTGGCACGTCACATGGAGACCAAGAAGTCCGCGAGGCCGGCGTTCCGGTCGATGCGTAACCAGGAGGGTTCCTGATGTTTCCGCTGTCCTTCGCACAACGCGGACTCTGGTTGCTCGGCCGGCTGGAGGGTCCGAGCGCGACCTACAACATCCCGACGGCGCTGCGCCTGACGGGTGAGCTGGACGAGGAAGCGCTCCGTTCGGCGTTGCGGGATGTGCTGGGGCGGCACGAGGTGCTGCGCACGGTGTTCCCGGCGGACGAGGGCGGCGAGCCGTACCAGCGGATCCTGGACCTGGATGAGCTGGCGTGGGAGCTGGAGGTCGCCGAGGTCTCCCGGGCGGGGCTGGCGGACGCGATCACCGCTACGGCGGGACATGCGTTCGACCTGTCGAGCGAGGTTCCGATTCGGGCTGCCCTGCTCAAGACGGGGCAGGATGAGGCCGTTCTCGCTCTTGTGGTCCATCACATCGCCAGTGACGCCTGGTCGATGGCTCCCTTTGCACGAGATGTGGCGGCGGCCTATGCGGCGCGGTGCAAGGGCCGGGTACCTCAGTGGGAGCCATTGCCGGGCCAGTACGCGGATTACGCGCTGTGGCAGCGTGAGTTGCTGGGTGACGAGCGGGATCCGGAGAGCCTGCTGTCGAGCCAGGTTGCCTACTGGCGTGAGGCGTTGGCCGGGGCCCCGCAGGAGTTGCGGCTGCCGTACGACCGGTCGCGCCCGGCGGTGGCGAGTTACCGGGGTCATCGAGTGCCGCTGGAGATTCCGGCCCAGGTGCACGCGCGGCTGGTGGAGGTGGCGCGGGCCGAGCGCATGACGGTGTTCATGGTGCTGCAGGCGGCGCTTGCCGTGCTGCTGTCGCGATTGGGTGCGGGCACGGACATCCCGGTCGGGGTCGCGGTGGCGGGCCGCGCCGACCAGGGCTTGGAGAGCCTGGTCGGGTTCTTCGTCAACTCCCTGGTGATGCGGACGGATCTGTCGGGGGACCCGTCGTTCCGGCAGCTGCTTTCCCGGGTGCGGGAGGCGAGTCTCTCCGCGCTCGAGAACCAGGATGTGCCGTTCGAGAAGTTGGTGGAGGAGCTGGCTCCGGCGCGTTCGTTGTCGCGGCACCCGCTGTTCCAGGTGATGCTGACGGTGCAGAACAACGAGCGGGCGGCGCTCGAGCTGGCCGGGGTGCAGGCAGAGGCGCTCTCGGGGGGGCCGGTAGCTGCGAAGTTCGATTTGGATGTGCACGTCGCTGAGGTGTTCGACGCCGAGGGCCTGCCGGCGGGGTTGCGCGGTTCGGTGGTTGCGGCGGCGGATCTGTTCGATCAGGAGTCGGTGGAGCGGCTGGTTGGGTGTTGGGTGCGGGTGTTGGAGTCGTTGGCTGCCGATCCCGGGGTGCGGTTGAGCGCGGTGGAGGTGCTTGACGAGGTTGAGCGTCGTCGGGTGTTGGTGGAGTGGAACG
>NZ_BAAALF010000379.1:0-2609 GCF_039528135.1 Kitasatospora nipponensis
CGCGGTGGAGGCCGCGGTCTGCGCCCTGGCGGTGGCCGGCGGCGTCCTGCCGCCCACCGTGAACCTCGAATCGCCCGATCCGGCCTGTGCGTTGGATCACGTGCGCAAGGCGCCCCGGTACCAGCCGGTGGCCGCGGCGCTCTCCAACTCCTTCGCCTTCGGCGGCCACAACATCAGCCTGGTGTTCGGGACGCCCAGCACCGAGCGGCTCAAGTACCCAGCGGGAGTGCAGTCATGACGGTGCAGAGCATCGCCTATGTGGAGTTCCAGGTCGAGGACGCGCACAAGAGCGGGGCCGCGCTGGCGCAGGACTACGGGTTCGCCCTGCTGCCGCTCGACCTGCCGCACCGGCCCGGTGTGGAGGCGGTGCTGGCCCGGCAGGGCGGCATCCGGCTGCTGCTGGTCAGCGCGGTCGACCCGGGCCACCCGGTGGCGGACTTCGTGCGGCGGCACGGCGACGGCGTCGCGGTGATCGCGCTGCGCTGCGCGGACCCGGCGGCGGCGCTGGAGCGGGCGGTGGCGGGCGGGGCGCGGCGGCTGGCCGATCCCGGGGCGATCGCCGGCTTCGGCGACATCGCGCTGAGCCTGGTGGACGACGCGGACCCGGTGCTCCGTGCCGAGGAGCCGGGCCCGGACCCGGAGTCCACCCGCGCCGACCCGGCGGGTGAGCCGGCCGGCGCCCTGCTGCACACCCTGGACCACGTGGCGATCTGCCTGCCCGGCGGCGAGCTGGCCGGCGCGGTGGCCTTCGCCGAGCGGGCGCTGGGCCTGGCGGTGACCTTCCGGGAGTACATCGAGGTCGGCGACCAGGCGATGGACTCGCGGGTGGTGCGCGACGCGTCGGGCCGGGTGACCTTCACCCTGCTGGAGCCCGACCTGCGGCGCAGCCCCGGCCAGATCGACGGCTTCCTCCAGGCGCACGGCGGCGCCGGCGTCCAGCACCTGGCCTTCGAGACCGCCGACATCGCCCGGGCCGTGCGTGAACTGGGCCGCGGTGGCGTGGAGTTCCTCAGCACCCCGGCCACCTACTACGAGCAGCTGACCGACCGGATCGAGGAGTTTGGCATCCCGGTGGAGACGCTGCGCGAACTGGACGTCCTGGTGGACGAGGACCACGGCGGGCAGCTGTTCCAGATCTTCACCCGCTCGGTCCACCCGCGCCGCACCTTCTTCCTGGAGCTGGTCGAACGCCGCGGCGCCGGCAGTTTCGGCTCCGCCAACATCAAGGCCCTCTACGAGGCGGTCGAGCGGCAGCGCGCCGCCGGCCGGGCCTGAGAGCAAGGAGACCCACGTTGACGAGCAGCATCGAGCTGCCGGCCCCGGCCGGCTTCGCCCTGAGTGAGGCCGAGCGCGAGCTCCTGCCGTCGGTGGAGGACGTCCTCCACTACGCCGAGCACGGCTGGTACCTCTCCCGCCGGCTCTTCTCGGACCAGGAGCTGGACGCCCTGCAGGCGGCCACCGAGGAGTACTACGCGGGCCGACGCGATCGCGAACTGCCGCTGAGGCCACCGAACCTGGCCTCCTGGCAGCCGTCCGACGGGCCGGTGCAACGGCACAACGACTACGTGCACTACGAGAGCGAGGAGATCGGCCGGATCCTGTGCAAGCCGCTGCTCGGCGCGGTCGCGGCCCGGCTCGCCCAGGCCGGGGAGATCCGGGTCTTCCAGGCCACGCTGATCTTCAAGCCGCCGAACCCCCAGGAGCCGAGCAACCTGGTGCCCTGGCACTTCGACAAGCACTACTGGCAGACCTGCACCTCGCAGCGGATGCTCACCGCCTTCATCCCCTTCCACGACTGCGGGCCCGAGCAGGGCACCATCACCATGGTGGACGGCAGCCACCGCTGGCAGGAGCGGCCGGGCGGCGACGACTCCAGCCGCCACTTCGCCCAGCGCGACCGCTCCGAGCTGGAGACGATCCTGGAGCTGAACGCCGACTTCAACGGCGAGCAGGTGCGCAAGATCCCCATCGAGATCCCGCGCGGACACGTCTCCTTCCACCACTGCCGCACCTACCACGGCAGCGGCCCGAACCTCTCCCCGCTGCCGCGCCGGGCCGTCTCCCTGCACCTACAGGACGGCGCCAACCGCTACCGCCCCTTCGGCCGCCCGGACGGATCGCCGGTGGTCTACAACCACGACGTGCTGGTGCGCCGCGACCAGGACGGCCGACCGGACTACGCCGACCCGCTCTTCTGCCCGCCGCTGTGGCAGGGCCGCCGGTGACCGCGCATCCCGCGGCGCTGGAGACGCCCGCCGACCGCTACCGGATGATGCGGCTGATCCGCTCCTTCGAACTGCTCGCGCTGAACTGGGTGCGCAGCGGCGTGATCGTCGGCGGCACCCACCCCTACATCGGCCAGGAGGCCGTGGCGGTCGGGGTCTGCGCGGCACTGCGGCCCGCGGACCGGATCACCAGCACCCACCGCGGGCACGGCCACGTGCTGGCGAAGGGCGCCGACCCGGGCCGGTTGCTGGCCGAACTCGCCGGCCGGGAGAACGGGTTGAACCACGGCCGGGGCGGCTCCATGCACGCCGCCGACCTGGGACTGGGGATCCTGGGCGCCAACGGCATCGTCGGCGCGGGCGCCCCGATCGCGGTCGGCGCCG
>NZ_BAAALF010000380.1:0-1205 GCF_039528135.1 Kitasatospora nipponensis
CTTCTTGCTGTGGATGGGCCCAGAGAACCGCGGACCCTCGGTATGTACGAGCACGAACCGGCGGCCGGACTGCGGACCGCCCTGCGGCCGATGATACACACCCGTAACCCGTTCCCGAGAGGTCACCGCGACTCGTCAACCGCCCGACCGACACCCGGGATTGACGCCGTGCCTCCTGTCGTACAACAGCGCCTATCCGCGAGGCAGCCGCAGCACCGCCCGGCCACCGTCCAGATCCACCGGACCGAGCGGCGGGGCACCGTCGCCCTCCTCGTCCCGCAGCATCAACGTGGTCTTCCGCTGCTCGAGTTCGTGCTGCTTCCCGGCCGCGAACTGCGCGTGCAACTGCTCGAACCCGGTCGCCGAGATCTGCCCCTCCCGCCCCGTCCCCCGCCAGGGCACCCACTTCGACCGCCCGGCCCGCAGCGCCAACTGGTCCAGGAAGGCCACCAGCACCAACGCGCAGACCAGCCCCGGCAGACTCATCGCCCAGAAGATCGCCACACCACTCACACCCCAAGCTCGGCAGACCCCCATCCTCCGACCCCGCCCCCGGAAACGCCAGAAGGCCCGGAGTGGAAATCCACTCCGGACCTTCTGCGGTGGTGGGCCTAACAGGACTTGAACCTGTGGCCTCTTCCTTATCAGTTTGGCGATCCAAAATCCGTGGGCACATCAGCTGCAGGTGGCGGGGTGAGCGGAGTCCGCTGGCGTCCACCGACTTCCGCCGCCGTGTGACCGCGTTGGCGTGCACTACTGGCGTACGCCCATGGACGCTGGCCCCTGTGCATATGCACGGTCCATCCTGTTCAGGTACTCATCCCCTTGGAAGGAGCGGCCAGTGATCGAGCGGAGCCCGCGCGGCACATACCTGCAGATCGCCGACGCGTTGCGCGCCGAGATCGGTGGCGACCCGCAGGTCACCAACCTGCCCTCCGAGGCCGAGCTGATGGCGGCGCACGGAGTCGCACGGAGCACGGTGAAGCGGGCACTCGATGTTCTCGCCACTGAAGGTCTGATCAAGTCCCAACCTGGGGTCGGGTGGTCCGTCGTAGGTGGAGACACCGAGCCCCCTCTCCTGGACCGGATCACCGGGTACATCGAGATCGACCAGCTCAAGATCGGCGACCCGTTCCCGTCCGAAAAGGTGCTCACCGAGCGGACGGGCGCCTCACGCCATACGGTGCGGCGAGTCCTCGCCCAGC
>NZ_BAAALF010000380.1:1215-2514 GCF_039528135.1 Kitasatospora nipponensis
CCTCGAAGCCCGCCACGGGAAAGGCCGGTACGTCCGTACCCTGCCGCACCTGCACGTCTGACCAGCCACCTCGTTAGGAACGGATCTCACTGTGTGGGCCTACGAACTTGCTGAATCTCTCCTGTCCACCGAGCTGCCGCGTCGCTGGGCGCACTCCCAAGGTGTGGCCGGCCGAGCCCGAGAGCTGTCCCTGATCCTTGGCCCGGAGGCTGAGCTGCTGGAATCGGCGGCGGTGCTCCACGACATCGGCTACTCACCGCGGCTGACCTCCACCGGCTTTCATCCGCTGGACGGGGCACGATTCCTTCGGAATGAGCAGGTGGACGAACGTGTGATCCGTCTCGTGGCCCACCACTCGTGCGCTCTCCTGGAGGCTGAAGAGCGTGGGCTCCGCCAGGAGCTGGAGGCTGAGTTCCCCCTGGAGGAGCCGCACCTCGTGGACGCGCTGATCTACTGCGACATGACGACAACCCCCGACGGCACATCGACCACTACGCCGGCGCGGGTCGCCGAGATGGTGGGCCGCTACGGGCCTGACAGCATCGTCGGCCGGTTCATCCGGCGTGCCGAGCCCGAGATCGAGGCTGCGGCTCATCGCGTGGAAGAGCGCCTGTCGCAGGCACGTACGAGGGCCTAGCCGATGTAGGGCTGGCTCCGTTCCGGGTCAAGACCGTGCTCGATCCGGAGCCGCATGGACGGGTGGATGTCCAGATCACCGAGGGTCGCTGGCTCCACCCAGCGGACTTCCTTCGACTCCTCGCTGGTCTGCAACTCGCCGCCGACCGGTCGGGCTCGAAAGCAGATCGAGAACTGCTGACGAACCTCGCCATCGTCGTACGCCATGACGTGCCCGGGGTCGGTGTACAAACCGGTCACTGCCATCACCTCGACGAGAATGCCCGTCTCCTCCCGCACCTCGCGCTCCACCGTCCGTGCCACGGACTCCCCGATGTCGTGGCCGCCCCCTGGCAGGGCCCAGAGGTCGTTGTCCTTCTTGTGGATCAGCAGGAGTCGCCCGGCATCGTCCGTCACCACCGCCGTGACGGACGGAACGACGGAGTTGGCCGAAGGCGCGTCAGGATCATGGAAGTAGTCGATGCGCCTCACGCTGCCTCGCTCTCAAGGGCAGGGGACTTGATCGTCCGAGCACTCTCCCAGATTCGCTCGATGCTCGCTTCGTAGGTGCTGAACAGCTCACCACCCGGTACCTGAGACAGGTGCAGGACCGGCGCGAGGTAGGCCCCGACCCCGTAGACGTGCCCGTTCACCAGCATGTCGTTGTCGGCGCGGTACAGGGAG
>NZ_BAAALF010000381.1:0-2463 GCF_039528135.1 Kitasatospora nipponensis
CCGCGGGTGGCCCCGACCGGCCGGCCCGGCCACGGGCCGGCCGGGGGCCGCCGCCTGACGCCCGGCACAACGAGCCGCGCCCCGCACCGTGGCGAGCGCCCGCCCGGTTTCAGCCGGTTGGCGCAGCGCGGCCGGCGCGACGCCCGCCCCCGGCACTGCGGCGGCCGGTCGGCCCCTCCGGACACCGGTCACCAGGTGGGGACGAAGCCGCCGTCGATGGTCAGGTCGCTGCCGGTGATGTTCGCGGCCCGGTCACCGGCCAGGAAGAGGACCAGTTCCGCGACCTCGGCCGGCCGCGTGAAGCGCCCGGTGGCGGCGGTCGCGGCCGCCCGGGCCGCCACGTCCTGCGCGGTGGTACCGGCGACGGCCGCCAGGGTGTCGGCCACCCCGCCCGCCCCGAGCCAGAGTTCGGTCTCCACCGGGCCCGGGCTGACGGTGTTGACCCGGATCCCCCGGGGGCCGACCTCCTTCGACAGCGCCTTGGAGAAGGCGACCAGCGCGGCCTTGCCCGCGCTGTAGTCGATCACCAGCGGGTCGGGCAGGGTGGCGTTGACCGAGGCGACGGTCACCACCGAGCCTCGGCCGGCCGCCAGCATCAGCGGCAGGGCCGTCCGGGTGACGCGCACCGCGCTGAGCAGGTTGAGCTGCAGGGTGTGCAGCCACTCCTCGTCGCCGACCGACAGGAAGCCGCCGGTGCGCACGGGCGCCGCGCCGACGTTGTTGACCAGGATGTCGACCCGGCCGTCCGCCGCCGCGACCAGGTCGGCGGCACCCGCCGCGGTACCGAGGTCGACCGACACCCAGCGCACCGCACCCTTCTCCACCAGCGTGTCCAGGCCGGCCGAGGTGCCGCGGGAGCCGCCGACGACCCGCGCGCCCGCACCCGCCAGCGCCTCGACGACGGCCAGCCCGATCCCCCGGCTGGCCCCGGTGACCACGGCGGTCCTGCCCTGCAGTTCGGAACTCATCGCCCTCGACTCCTCGCGTCGGTGTCCACTGTCCGCTGTCCGTTGCTCGTTGCTCGTTGTTCGTTGTCGGCCACTGTCGGCCCTCCGCGGTCCGTTGTCGGCCGTTCACTGCTCGCCGCCCGCGGTGTTCGGCGAGCGGGCCGGTGCGGTGCCCACCCAGTGCAGCAGCAGCACGCTCACCAGGGCCGCCAGCGCGCACCAGGCCGAGACGAAGGCCAGCCGCCACAGCAGCGCGCAGAGCCCGGCCGCCGCGCCCACCAGCACCCCGAGCAGCTGCAACTGCCGGTCGCCGCAAGTCAATAGGGAGCCCACGGTGGCCAGCAGGTAGCCGGCCAACAGGACCGGAGCGTACGGGACCCCGGTGCCGTACGTCAGCAGGTGGCCGCGCACCCCGACGGTGACCGGGTGGGCCAGCACGGCCGCCAGCAGCAGGACGGAGACCGTGACTCCGAGCACCGCGAACCCGGCGCGCCGCCGCTGACCGGCCACCGGCGGGCCCTCCGCGCCGGGCGGCCGGGCCGGTCCCAGCGCGCACCAGACGGCGACCGGCACCAGGGCCGGCAGCAGCGGCAGCGCGATCAGCACCCAGACGGTGCGCGCCCAGAGCGCCGCGCCCGCGCCGATCCGGCCCTCCGTGCCGAGCCAGACCGCGGCCTCGGCCAGCTGGTGCACCCCGAGCAGGAGCGGGAGCGCCGCCAGCGGCAGGTCCCGCGCCCGGCGGACCCGCGCCAGACAGACCAGGCCGATCCCGGCCACCACCGATCCCGCGACCAGGTCGGCCTCGGTACTCCAGCACATCGCCGCCTCCTGTCGCTCCGTCACCACTGACCGCCGGCCGTCCACCGCGCCCGCCCGCCCCCGGGCCGCGCCACCCGCCCCGAGCCGCGCCACCCGCCCCGAGCCGTGCCACCCGTCCCGAGCCTCGCTGCCCGTCCCGAGCCTCGCTGCCCGCCGCGGGCCGCGCCCCTCCGATCCTGCGCCCGCGCGGCGGCCGACGCCGGCAGGCAGGCCGCAACCGGTTCCGGCAGCCCGCGAACGATTCCTGCTTCGGCGAACGGTTCTGACGGCCCATCGGGCGATCCGGCAGGTCGGAACCGCTGCGCCGGCGGGCACCCAAATCGAAATGACTTTCAATACCCATAAGGTCTGGCGAGCACACCCGGGCGCCCGCTAGGTTGAGCCACGCCGTCACATCGGGGGGTGCGTCGGCCGGCCCGTGCCGACTGCCTTGGCACCGCCAACTCCCGTGCCTGACCGACGGATCCACCACATCACCGTCCGCCCGGAGCGGACATCACGGCGGACCGGTCCCGAACGGACCGGCTGCGCCGATCGGGGAGGGAACCAACCATGGGTCGAGCGACCCGTCGTGCTGCCGCCTGCGCGGCAGCCGGTCTGCTGGCCGCAGCGCTGCAGACCACCACCGCCCACGCCACCGTCCAGAACCGGATCGACCTCACCGTGCTCGTGGTGGACGACGGTGGCCCCGCCACCG
>NZ_BAAALF010000382.1:0-2442 GCF_039528135.1 Kitasatospora nipponensis
TCGGCGTGGGGGTCGGCGTCGGGGTGGGCGTGGGCGTCGGGGTGGGGGTCGGCGTGGGGGTGGGGGTGCGAGTGCGGGTGGGGCTGCGTCGGCGGCGGGGGGCGGTGCACCCGCGGCGCTCGCGGCCGCCGCGCCGGCGGCCGGCATCATGCCGACCGCCTTGCCGGTGAGCGAGGCGAGCGTGCCCTTGATGTGGTCCAGGTGCGTCTGCACCGTGGCCAGCTTCTTGTCGAACGCCTCGCGCTCGCTGACGCAGGCCGCGTTGATCCGGCCGGCCTCCCGGCGCGCCTGGTCGATCAGCTGGTCGGCCTTGGCCTGCGCGTCGGTGTCGGTCTGCTTGATCAGGCCCAGCACGTTCTCCCGGTGCTGCTCGGCCTCCTTGAGGCGGCGCTCGGCGGCCAGCGAGATCTTGGCGTCCTCGGCCGCCGCGGCGGCCTCCTCGGCGGCGAACCGCTGGTCGGCGTCGCGGCGCAGCTCGGCCAGCTTGGCCTCGGCGCGCTCGCCGGCCTCGGCCGCGGCCACCCGGGTCTTGGCGGCCTCGCCGGTGGCACCGTCGCGGATCGCCCGGGCGTCGCGGTCGGCCTCGCCGCGCAGCTTCTCGGCCTCGGCCCGGGTGCGCTCCTCGATGCGCCGGGCGGCCTGCTGGGCCTCGGCGCGGGTGGCGTCGGCGTAGGCGGTGGCCGCGGTGCCGGCGGCCTGGGCGGCCTCGCGGACCTGCCGGCCGGTCTCCTCGGAGCGCTGCCGGGCCTTGTCGCGCACCGCGCGGGCCTCGTTGTCGGCGATCGCCATCAGGTCGGCCGCCTGCTCGCTGAGCGTGGCGTAGTCGGGCTCGGGTGCGTCGGCGGCGGCCTGCCGGGTGGCGACCAGCCGCTGTTCGAGCTCGCGCAGCTGCGCGCCGAGCAGGCTCAGCCGCTGCCAGGCCTCGTCCCGCTGGGCGGTCAGTGCCGCCATCGCGTGGTCGACCTGGTCCGGCGCGTACCCGCGCCGGGCAGCGGTGAAGCCGTACGACGGGATGGCGTCGCTCATGGGCTGGGTTCCCCTCAGTGGCTGGCTCTGGGTGGGCTGGGTCGGGCTGCCGACGACGTCCCGCTCTTTGTCGTCTTGACCTATTTTGCGCAGATCATCTGGAAAGCCCAAGGAAGCGACACCGCCCGCCGGCTCCGAGCGGTGGCCCCCGGAAGGGGACCGTCCCGCCCGGAGGCACGGGGCGGCTACAGCAGGCCGTCCCAGAACTGCTCCAGCAGGACGGCCCACCAGGTGTCCGGGCCCTGCAGGGCGGCCGGGTCCAGCGCGGCCAGCTCGGCCTGGAAGTCGGCGGTCCAGCGCCCGGCCTGGTCCGGGGTCAGGCCGTAGCGCAGCGGCCACATCCGACCGAGCAGGGCGAGCGACCGGACGAACTCCGGCACACCACTGTTGACGAAGCGCGGCTGCTGCGCGGTTCCCTCCAGGTCGACGGCGACCACGGCCGCTGTGCCGTACTGCACACAGAGCTGCCGCCCGTAGTCGTTGCCGAGCACCAGGTACCCGCCCGCCTCCGGGCCGGCCGGCAGACCGCGCTCGGCGGCCAGCTCGGCCAGCGTCGGGATCGGCCGGTCCTTGGGGGCGTGCGCCCAGAAGAACGGGCCGAAGTTCGTCGGCAGGCCCACCCAGGTCAGGATCTGCGCCACCGCCTCGGGCACGCCCTGGCGGGAGACCGCACGCTGCTCGTAGCGGAAGACCCCCGGCCCGAAGTACTGCCCGAGCTCGGCGGCGAGCTGCTGCGGCGGCGCCGGCGGACGCTGCGCGACGGTGCCCGGGGCCGGCAGCGGCACCCGGACCGGGCGCGGGCGGCGCGGACCGGCCGCCAGCTGGTGCAGCTCGTCCAGGTGGTTCAGCAGGTGGGCCATGCCGGCCTGGCGGGCCTGCTGCTCACGCCCGTAGGCCGCCGTGTGGGTGACCCGCACGTTCGGCCAGGAGGAGGCGATCAGCCGGGTGCAGTAGCCGCCGGGCAGGTCGCAGGACTCCAGCTCGGTGTGCAGTTCCAGCACCTGCTCGGCGGGCACGCCGCGCTGGCGCAGCTCCTGAAGGATCTTCCACTCCGGGTGCGGGGTGCCCGGCTCGCTGCGGTGCATCACCTTCTGCTCGGAGCCGTCGGGCGCCCGGTAGCTGAGCACCGCGAGGTAGCCGGGGCCGACCGTCGGCACGCCGGGCGGCACCGGAGCGCCCTGCGGCGGCAGGCCGGGCACCGGCGCGGCGGCACCGGGCGCCGCGGCGGGGGCCGGGGCACCGGCGACGGGGGCGCCGGGGGCTCCGGGCACAGGGGCCCCGGGAGCGCCGCCGGGTGCCGGGAAGCCGTAGCCGCCCGGGGCGCCCGGGCCGGGCACGACGGGCGAGGCGAGCTGGGTGGCGGCCTGCGCGACGCCGGCGCGTGGGAAGTCGGAGGCCAAGCGGTCTTAGGAAGAC
>NZ_BAAALF010000383.1:0-2415 GCF_039528135.1 Kitasatospora nipponensis
CCTACCCGGTGATCTGGTACGGCGACGACCCACTGGTACTCGCCGACGGCGACGCGCAGTTCGACCGGATCGACTCGGTCGTGCTGCGGGTCTACGACACCGGTTACGAGGCGGCCGCGAGCGACCGGGCCACCATCGAGATCCTCAAGGGCACCCCGGCCGCCCCGCCGGTCGCACCGGCCCTGCCGGCCGCACCGGCGGGGGCGGTCCGGCTCACCCGCCCGGGTGCACCTGCCGGGCGGGCGGTGCGAGCGGCTGCGATGCTGGTCCCGACAGTGCCCCCGCCCGGCGGGAGCGCGGACCGCGCGGACCAGGGAGAGCCAGTGACGCCGTCGCCACCGCCCGAGCAGAACGCCGACGCGCACGGCGCGGTGCCCGGTGGTGCGCGGAGCGTGGGCGGTCGCGGGCTCGGTGCCGCCCGGGCCGGCCGCGGCGCCGGTGGGCCCGCCCCCGTGGGGCCGACGCCCGCCGCCCCGCTGGGCCCGCCGCTGGAGATCGCGGTCTTCACCGGACCGGAGTCCGCCTTCTTCGCCACCTCCAGCCTGATCCTCGGCGCCCGGGACGCGATCCTGGTGGACGCCCAGCTCACCCGCAGCGCCGGCCGGGAGCTGGCCGAGTGGATCGCCGGCAAGGGCCGCAACCTGCTGGCCGTGGTGATCACCCACCCGCACCCCGACCACTACTTCGGCGTGGAGGAGGTGCTGCGGCTCTTCCCGCAGGCCCACGTGCTGGCCGCGCCGCAGGTGGTGGCCGCCATCGCCCGCACGGCGGGCGCCAAGGTGCTCCAGTGGCGGCCGGTCTACGGCGACGACATCCCCGACGCCCCGGTACTGCCGCGGGCGCTGCTGCCGCAGCCGCTGATGATCGACCGTCAGCTGATCCGGGTGCTCTACCTCGGCCAGGGCGACTGCGCGGACTGCACCGTCGTGCACGTCCCCGCCAGCCGTACGGTGATCGCCGGGGACTGCGTCTACAACGGCACCCACGTCTGGACGGCGGAGACCACCACCGCCGAGCGGGTCACCTGGGCACGCAACCTGGTGCGGATCGCCGAGCTGGGCGCGCACCGGGTGATCGCCGGCCACCGGGCGCCCGACCAGGGGGACGAGGCGGCCCGGGTGCTCACCTTCACCGGCGAGTACTTGCAGGACTTCGACCGGGTGCTCGCGCGGTACCCCACCGACGCCGACAGCGTGGTCGCGGCGATGAGCGTGCGGTACGGGGAGTTGACGCTGCCGGCCATCCTGGCGGCCGGCGCCGCGGCGAACACCTCGCGCCGCGTGCTGGAGCCGCCGCCGGCCCCGCGCCCCGACCAGAGCCCGGACGCGACCGCCGACGTGGGCTCCGACCAGGACCCCGACGAGAGCTCCGCCGGGACCGCGGGCAGCGCCTGAGTCGCGGGGCCCGGGCGTGGTGCCTGCGCCGCTGGGCCCGGGCCGCGGGGCCGATACTGGCTCCATGACCCTGCCCTTCGACCCGATCGTGCTGGCCGGCGGCGCCGCCAGCCGGCTCGGCGGCGCCGACAAGCCGCACCTCGAGGTCGGCGGCCGCACGCTGCTGCAGCACGTGCTGGCCGCCTTCGCCGACGCCCGGACCGTGGTGCTGGTGGGCCCGCCGCCGCCCGACCGCCCGGAGACGGCCGACGGTGACGGGCCGGCCCGTACCCGCGAGGAGCCCCCCGGCGGCGGGCCGGCGGCCGCGGGGGCGGCCGGGCTGGCGCACCCGGGGATCTCGGCCGAGGTGGTGCTGCTGCTCGCGGCCGACCTGCCGTTCCTCGACGTCGACACCGTCCGGCGGCTGGTCGAGGCGCTGGCCGAGCCCGGCGCCGGGTGGGAGGCCGCCGTCCTGGTGGATGCCGACGGCCGTGACCAGCCGCTGGTGGGGGCCTACCGGGCGGCCGCCCTGCGCGCCGCGCTCGCCGCGCTCGGGGAGCCCGCGAACCGGCCACTGCGGCGGCTGACCGGCGGCCTGCGCACCGTGCGGCTGGCCGACCCGGCGGGGGCCGGTTTCGACTGCGACACCTGGGAGGCGCTGGCCCAGGCCCGCCACCGGGCGCGGGTGAGCGGCGGCGGGTGATCGGCAGCCGGTGAACGGGCGGGCGCCGGCCCGGGAGTTCACCGCGGGCGCGGGCGGCCGTGAGCGGACCGCAGCACGCCGTTCACCACCGTGGCACGCCGCGCCGCGGTGGATCAGGCAGCATGGACCACCATGGAACGCACGTTGGACGACTGGATGGCCGAGGCCGCCGCCGAACTGGGGATCGACCTGGAGGTCGACGTCCGGGGACTGCTCGACCTGACCCGGGTGGTCGCCCACGGGGTCGCCCGCCCGGCCGCGCCGCTGACCGCCTTCCTGGTCGGCTACGCCGCGGCCGCCGGGGGGGGGGGGGGGGGGGACTGGCCTCCTCCTGGTCCG
>NZ_BAAALF010000384.1:0-2399 GCF_039528135.1 Kitasatospora nipponensis
CCGGCTTGTCTTCCTAAGACCGCTTGGCCTCCGACTTCCCGGCCATGCCCGGGATGGGTCAGGGCGGTGCGGGCCAGGGCGGGGCGCCGGCGGCCGGCGGGCTCGGCCGGCCGCGCCGCGGTCAGCCCCAGGACGGTGCCAACCGTCCCGGCGCGCCGACCGGGGCCCGCGAGCACAACACCGAGCAGCCGCAGCACAACTGGGCCGGTCCGGACGCCCGCGTCCAGGGCCCCGGCCCGGGCGGCCGAACCGACGTCGGCCCCGGTGGCCGTCCCGGTCCGCTGCCGCAGCGCGGTCAGGCCGGTCCCGGCCAGGGCCGCCCCGGCCAGGGGCAGCCGCAGCAGGGCCAGCCCGGTCAGCCCCAGCAGGGCCAGCAGGCTCCGCAGGGCCAGCCGCAGCAGGGTCTGCCGCAGCGCGGCCAGGCCCAGGGCGCCCCGATGCCGCGTCAGCAGGCGCCGGCCGGCGACCCGCAGGGTCCGCCGACCGTCCAGCAGCCGGTGATCGCCCAGGCCGCGCCGCAGCCGGCCGCGGTGGAGAGCACCCAGCCCTTCGCCCGCCCGCGCTTCGAGGCCAGCGAGATCGACCCGCGCGACCCGCTGGGCCTGGGTCTGGTCGAGCCGGTGCTGCCGAGCGTCGCCAACCCGGCGCCGCGTGCGGAGCACCCGCTCGGCGAGGGCCGCGCGCAGATGCCGCCGGCCCAGCCCGGCCAGCAGGCCCCGCAGGGCCGGCCCTTCCCGGGCCAGCCGACCGGCGGCCAGCCGCAGCAGCAGCCGATGGCCCTGCCTCCGCGCACCTCGGCCGAACACGGCCAGGCGCAGGGTGGCGCGGTCGACGAGACCCAGTGGTTCCGCACCGGCGGCGCCAACCGGATGGCCTCGGTGCAGGTCAACCAGGAGCAGCCGGGCGACCGCGGCCAGGGCGGCGAGCAGCAGGACAGCCGCAACCGGCAGTACCAGCCGCAACGTCCGGGCACCAGCGCACCGGGCTTCACCCCCGGCCAGCCCGGCCAGGGTCAGCCGGGCCAGGGCCGGCCGATGGGCCAGCCGCAGGGCCGGCCGCAGGCTCCCGCCCCGCAGCAGGGTCAGCCCCAGCAGCCGGGCGGACCGGGCCAGTCGGACGCGCCGTGGCGGCCCTCCGCCAACGACGAGCGCTGGCGCCGGGCCGAGCAGGTCCGCGAGCCGTCCTCGGACGGGGTCACGCTCTCCGGACTGCCCCGCCGGACCCCGCAGGCCAACCTGGTCTCCGGCACCGCCGAAGCCGCTCCGCTGACCGGCCCGCAGGTCTCCCGCGCCCCCGAAGAGGTGCGCGGACGGCTGACCAACCTGCGGCGCGGTATCCAGCAGGGTCGCCGCGCCGGCGCCGAGGCGACCCAGGGAATCCCGGTGCCCGGCCAGCAGTTCGACGGATTCGGGCGCCCCGGCGGTGCGGGCGGCAGCCAGGAGGGCTACCGTTCCCCGTCTACGGGCGGCTCCGGTGACGGCGGCCGCGGCGACGGCGGCTTCGGACACGAGAACCAGGAGCGTTGAGTCAGATGAGTCAGATGAGTCAGGCTGCCAGCAACCTGAACTGGCTGATCACCAATTTCGTGGACAACACCCCTGGGGTGTCGCACACGGTGGTGGTCTCCGCCGACGGGCTCCTGCTCGCCATGTCCGAAGGCTTTCCCCGCGACCGCGCCGACCAGCTCGCCGCCGTCGCCTCCGGCCTCACCTCGCTGACCTCCGGCGCCAGCCGGATCTTCGAGGGCGGCGACGTCAACCAGACCGTCGTGGAGATGGAGCGCGGCTTCCTCTTCCTGATGGCCGTCAGCGACGGCTCCTCACTGGCCGTCCTCGCCTCCCCCGACTCCGACATCGGCCTGGTCGGCTACGAGATGGCCCTGCTGGTCGACCGCGCCGGAGCCGTCCTCACCCCCGCCCTGCGCGCCGAACTCCAAGGCAGCCTCCTGCACTGACAGGGATTCACGTCACCCTCCGCCGGACCCCCGCCACACACGGGGGTCCGGCGACTACCCCACAGCTGATGCAGCATCAGCCGCAGCGCAAGGAGGATCCGAATGACCCCGCCCCCGACACCGGCCGGCTCGTACGGCAACGGGTACGGCTCCGGCTACGGCGACCAGAACAACGGTGGCTACGAGCAGCAGCCGCTGGTGCGCCCCTACGCCATGACCGGTGGCCGCACCCGTCCGCGCTACCAGCTCGCCATCGAGGCCCTGATCTCGACCACCGCCTCGGCCGAGCGCTCGGGCGGTCTGCTGCCCGAGCACCAGCGGATCGTCCACCTGTGCCGCGAGGTCAAGTCGGTCGCCGAGATCTCGGCGCTGGCCGGGGTGCCGCTGGGGGTGGCCCGGATCCTCGTGGCCGACCTCGCCGAAGCCGGCCTGGTCGCCATCCACC
>NZ_BAAALF010000385.1:0-2368 GCF_039528135.1 Kitasatospora nipponensis
TCGCCTCCTTCGGTGCCGTCGTGGTTGAGGATGATGGCGCCGGTGGTGGCGCCGGTCGGAGGTGATCGAGACCATCAAGGCCGGCACCACCGTCCACCCGCCCGCACCCACCGACCGGGCCCGCGGAACCCTCTCGACCGCACCCACCCCGCAGTGGGGCTGCTCCTGCTGAACCGCTGCGCCCCTGCCCCACCACGCCCGGCGGCTGCGGCCGCCGGGCGTCCCTTCGGCCGGCCGCTGCCGGTCATTCCCGACGTTCGTGAGCCCGCGCCTCATCGGGGTCCAGGTCGGGCACCGACCCTGCCGCCTGTGGCCCTCGATCGTCGGCTCCCTGGGCCACGTCGCGAGCTCACGCGCCGTCACCGCAGCCACCCTCGCCTTCCTGGACGCTGATCTGCAGCCCAGGCCCGGTGACCGGCCGGCGTTCTGCCGGCCTACGGCGGCCCCAGCGTCCAGTACCCGGTGAAGCTCATGCGCGGCGGACCCCAGCTGGTGGCGCGGGAGCTGGCCCTCCCGCCGAGGACGGCTCAACCGCCAGCGGGCGGATGCGGATCCGGCCGATATTGGCGAGTGCCCATCGCGCAGAAGCCATTATGGAGTTGGCGGCAGCCCACCAGGCCGTACTGTACTTCCAGCTCTGGCGAATCCGAGGGGACGGCGGACTCGACTGGACCGGCGCCCCGGAGATCTCCTGGACCGTCGACCGGCTTCGGCCGTGGGCGACGATAGTTGAGGAATGCCGAGACCGGGCCCTGCCGGCCGCCGGCGCCATCCTGGCAGCGGACGACCTGGTGACCATGCTCAGCTGGATCGGCCCCTGCGATCTCTGACCGATCGGAGGGGCCCAAAGGGGAGGAGATCGGTTCATGGACGGAACGACGGCGCTGGACAGCGTGCTACAGCAGGCGCACGTGGTCCAGGTGGGCTCGGTGGGCGGGTTCGGAGTGGACGGGGAGATCCGGGTGGACCTCTCCGATCCGGTGGAGTCGGCGCGGCTCAGGACGGCCATGGCCGTGGAATCGCTGCCCGGATTCCACTGCATGTGCCGCGGGGACGTCCGCTTCGAGGTGTTCGACCGGGACGGTGGGCGGCTCGCGGTCGTCCTCCTGCACCACGGGGCGACGCTGAGGTGGGGGCAGTGGGAGAGTGACGCTGTCCTCGCCGACGGCCGCCTGCTCCTGGCGTGGCTGGACGGCCACGGCATGCCCGGCCCCCTGCAGCAGTACAGGGCCGCCCGGCTACGAGCGGAGGAAGGGGCCGAAGAGGAGCGCAACTGGCTGGCCGCGATGCCCGCCGGACTGGAGGGGAGCGTAGACCGGATCCTCGACCTCTCCCGCACCGGCGGCGCGGCCTCCCCCGAACTGCTGGCGGAACTCACGGACCAGCTGCAGCGGACACTCCCCGACCCGGTGGAACGGGCGCTGGCCCTGCTCGACTGGTACGGATCCGGCAGCGGGCGCTGCTCCGGCTTCCCCGTCCACGAGGGCGTGCCGGGCGAGTTGCTCGGCAGGGTGCCGATCGCCGACCTGCTCGCCGGCCTGGCCGACCCGCGGGCCGAGGAGCGCCACGACGCCGGGGCCCTGCGGCACCTGGTGGGCTGGAAGAGCCGCCCGCACCAGAAGCGGGACGTTGCCCTCCTGCCCGAACCGCTGCGCGCCCGTCTGCTGGCGCACGCCCGCCGATCCGGGGACTCCGACAAGCAGGCGCGCGCAGAACAGTGGCTGGGGGTGCTCCCGGTGTAGGACGATCGACCGACGGACGCCCACCTCACCCTGGCCGGCCACGATCACCGCAGCCGTCGCACATCGGACCGTACGGTTGTCGACCGGCCGGGGGACCTGTTGTCGCACCTGAACGAAGCGGACGAGCACGCCAGGGCGACCGAGCAGGTCGAACTCGCCGAACTGGGGGAGGCAGGCCGTCACGGCGGCCAAGCCCGCGCGAAGGACGCGCGCGCGGCCCAGGGCCTGTCGAACGGCGAGGAGCAGCAGGCGACCACCGACCCGCAGACGGCGGGAGGGCCCGGCGCCTGACTGCGCCACCACACCCGCCCGGGGCGTACTGCCCGCTGCGTCCCAGGCCTGCCGGCCAGTTGCCAGCCGGGGTTGATCGGCGGTTTGCCGCTCCTACGGTGTGTCCTGGTTCCCGCCCGGCCGCTGTCGAGGCTGCTGCGACTGCTAACGGCTGCTACCCGGGGGAACCGGACGGCTGCGCAGGGTGTTCAATGGCCTGATCACCACACGCTGCCGTGGGAGGACACCACCGTGGGACGCAAGAAGCCGGGCAAGCCGCGCCGCGAGCGGGCCGTCGCCGACTACACCCTGCAGCAGCTCCAACCGCCCGGCTACGACCAGTGGATGACCCCGGC
>NZ_BAAALF010000386.1:0-2337 GCF_039528135.1 Kitasatospora nipponensis
CATCGTCCGGGCCGGGGCGGGCCAGGAGCGGATCCAGCTGACGGCCGAGCGGGAGGAGGCGTACGGCCGGTACATGGTCGCGGTGATCAAGGCCAGCAGGGGCACCGGCACCGACGCGGCTCTCACCGCGTTCAGCGTGGGCCTGTGATGGCGGAGGAACAGCAGCCGGCGGAGACCCCGCAGCCCAAGCCGACCGCCCAGCTCCGGATCTGCGTCTGGTGCGGGACGCCGTTCGCCGCGCCGAAGAAGTCCGGCCCGGCGCCCCGGTACTGCAAGGCCGGGTGCAAGCAGCGGGCCTACGAGGAGCGGAAGCGGCAGGACGAGATCACCGCGATCCACGACCGGCAGCAGAAGCAGCTCGACCGGATCCTCGGGACGCTCGGCGCGAAGACGGCGGCGAAGGTCCGCAAGGCGGTCGAGACGGAGCCCGAGGCCGACCAGGCCGGGCCGGACCGGCCGCAGATCGAGGGCCAGGCCGAGCTCACCGTGGTAGCTGGTGAGCTCCAGTTGCAGCCCGTGCCACTGACCGACTGACCACCAGCACCATCACCGACGAAGGGGAGACGACGATGACGACCTACGAGACCAACGCGACGCGCGGGGGGATGCTCCAGCCGGCCGCGCCGGTGGACCCGAAGCAGGTGCGCGACGTGGCCCAGCACGCCAGCGAGGTGTTCGGCCCCTCCGCGAGGTTGAAGGGCGGCCGGGACCAGCTCTCCGAGTCGGGCGCTCACATGGGCATCAGCCTCGGTGGCCTCCACAGCGTGATGCGGGCCGAGGTCCCGATCGACCACCTCGCGGAGGGCGAGTTCACGCTCGACCACCTCCACCGGGCGGCCGGGCACATGCGCGAGCACCTGGTCGAGGCGGTGCCCGCCGACGAGCTGGAGGCCCGGCACCGCGGGCTGATCGACAGCTGCCTGGAGGAGGGGCTGACCGTGGTCGGCTCGCTGACGGCGGAGCTGCTCATGGCCAAGGGCCGCAGGCTGACGGTCCGGCTGACCTCGACCGACGCCTACCAGACCATCGAGCTCATCGAGGAGGGCCTGGAGACCCGGGTGGTCCGGCTCTCCGGCGCCAACCGGCTGGAGCTCCACAGCGGACTGCACGAGATCGGCCGGATCGTGTGGCTGATGGAGCGGGCCAACGACAAGGCGGAGGCCGCCCTGTGAGCAGCGTCGAGGAGCACCGCCGGCCGCAGGCCGCGTACGCCGAAGCCGTCGCCCACATCGACGGCCCGAACGGCTGGCGGGCCCCGGAGGAGTGGATCACCGACCGCACCGACACGGGCCTGCTGGTCATCCAGTTGTGGTTCCGCCGCACCGAGCCCCGCGAGGCCACCAGGGCCGAGACCAGGGAGATGGGCGACCGGCTGATCCCGGCCACCCTCGACGTCCACGGCGACGAGCTGACGCCCGCGATGGTGCCGCCGCTGGTCGAGGCGTGGCCGTGGGGGATCACCGTCAGCTGGGACGACAAGGACGGCTGGCACTGGGCCCCGCTGATCAACGAGTTCAGCGAGGTGAACGGAGACGACGACTGGGAGAAGCTCCCGGTGCCGCTGCTCGCCTCCCCGGAGGCGCTGCACACCGTGCTGGCCGAGGTGTTCGCCGGGCAGGGCCGCGAGTACGCCCCACCCGCCCAGAGCGGCGAGTGGGCCCCGCACCGGCCGGACACCCTGATCGACTACATCGCCTCCCGTGCCAAGGCGGGCCAGCGGTGAGCGGGGCCGAGGGGCACCGGCGGGTGCAGCCGGCGTTCCAGGCGCTGACGCCCGGCCCGGTGCGCCGGATCGGGATCGACGCCCAGGACAAGGTGCTGCCGTCGATGGTGACGGAGAACCCGGCGCCGATCGCCACCGCGGCCTGGCAGATGGCGCTGGCCTACCGGGCGCTGGGCGACCTCATGGAGTCCTCCGACCCGGACAAGGTGGTGGCCGCGGGGGAGGACGTCGTCACCCGGCTGCAGAGTGCGCTGGAGGCGGTGCACCGGCACCTGGGCGAGAAGGTGTCCGCCGGGCTGCTGGCCGAGCGGAGCTTCGAGCGGCAGATGGACCGGCTCGACACCGGGGAGGCGGTGATCGGCGCGGTGACGGTCGAGGTGGTGCTGCCGGACGGGGAGCACTCCGCGACGGTCCACCTGGGCCAGGAGCGGCGCGGTGCCCCGGTGCAGATCCGTGGGGACGTGAAGGCCGGCGAACTCGGCGGCGCTGCGCACCTCGACGTACGGCGTGAGCGCCCGCGCCACGCTCTCCAGCGCGGCCTGGACGTCGAGGTGGGCAGCGCCGCCGAGTTCGCCGGCCTTCACGTCCCCACGGATCTGCACCGGGGGACCCGG
>NZ_BAAALF010000387.1:0-2310 GCF_039528135.1 Kitasatospora nipponensis
TCGACGTCCTGCCGCTGACGGTCAACGGCAAGGTCGACCGCAAGGCCCTGCCCGCGCCCAAGCACACCGCCGGGACGGGTCGTGTCTCGATGACCCTGCAGGAGGACATCCTGTGCGGGGCGTTCGCGGAGATCCTCGGCCTGGAGAGCGTCGGGGTCGACGACGACTTCTTCGAGCTCGGCGGGCACTCGCTGCTGGCGACCCGGCTGGTCAGCCGGGTGCGTGCGGTGCTGGGCGCGGAGGTGCAGATCGCGGACGTCTTCGAGGCGCCGACAGTTGGCAAGCTCGCGGCCCGGTTGACGCAGGGCGGCTCGGCCCGTGCAGCCCTCGTGGCCGGCGAACGCCCCAGCCGCCTGCCGTTGTCCTTCGCGCAGCGTCGGCTGTGGTTCCTCGGCCAGCTGGAAGGCCCGAGCGCGACCTACAACCTTCCCGCCGTGCTGCGACTGTCCGGAGACGTGGACCGGACGGCTCTGGCGTCGGCACTTCGGGATGTCCTCGGGCGGCACGAGGTGCTGCGCACGGTCTTCCCGGTGGCTGACGAAGAGCCGCATCAGCTGATCGTGCCGCTCGACGAGCTGGCATGGGAGCTGCAGGTGACAGAGGTCGCGCCGGCCGAGCTGGCGGGTGCGGTCGCCACGGCGATGGCGTGCACGTTCGACCTGGCGGTCGAGGTGCCGATCCGGGCGTGGCTGTTCACCGTCGGGGCCGATGAGCAGGTGCTTGTCGTGACGGTCCATCACATCGCCGGTGACGGTTGGTCCATGGGGCCGCTGGCCCGGGACATCTCGCTCGCCTACGCCCAGCGGTGCAAGGGCTCGGTGCCGCAGTGGGCCCCGCTTCCCGTGCAGTACGCGGACTACGCGCTGTGGCAGCAGGAGCTGTTGGGTGACGAGCAGGACCCGGAGAGCCTGCTGTCGGGCCAGGTTGCTTACTGGCGTGAGGCGTTGGCGGGCGTTCCGGAGGAGCTGGAGCTGCCGTTCGACCGGCCGCGTCCTGAGGTCGCCAGCCACCGGGGTCACCGGGTCCCGCTGGAGGTCTCGGCGGAGGCGCACGCGCAGCTGGCGGCGCTGGCGCGGGCCGAGGGCGTGACGGTGTACATGGTGCTGCAGGCAGCGCTCGCGGTGCTGCTGTCCCGTCTGGGGGCGGGCAGCGACATCCCGATCGGAACGGCTGTCGCCGGCCGTACCGATGAGGCGCTGGACGATCTGGTCGGGTTCTTCGTGAACACGCTGGTGATGCGCACCGACCTGTCCGGGAACCCGAGCTTCGGCGAGGTGTTGTCCCGGGTGCGCCAGACCGGCCTGTCCGCGTTCGCCCACCAGGACGTGCCGTTCGAGAAGCTGGTGGAGCAGCTGGCGCCGACACGCTCGATGGGACGGCACCCGCTGTGCCAGGTGATGCTCACCGTGCAGAACACCGGGCGGGCGGCTCTCGAACTGCCCGGTGCGCGGACGGGGGCAGGGCCGACGGAGTTGTCGACCGACTGGTCGGTGGCGAAGTTCGACCTCGACGTGAGCGTCGGCGAGACCTTCGATGACGAGGGCCGGCCGGCGGGCTTGCGCGGTGCGCTGACGGTGTCGGCCGATCTGTTCGAGGTCGGGGCCGCCGCCAGGCTCGCTGGGTGCTGGGTGCGGATGGTGCAGGCAGTGGTCGCCGATCCGGAGCTGCACCTGAGCGAGGTGGCAGTACTCGACGAGGCTGAGCGCGAGCACGTCCTGACCCGGTGGAATGACACGTCCGTCGAGGTGCCGATCTCGACACTGCCCCAGCTGTTCGAGGCGCAGGTCGAGCGGACGCCGGGTGCGGTGGCCGTCGTGGGTGATGGCTTCGGCGTCAGCTACGCGGAGTTGGACGAGCGGGCGAACCGGCTGGCCCGGTTGCTGGTCGCTCGGGGAATCGGCCCGGAGTCGCTGGTCGCCATCGTGATGGAGCGTGGGATCGACCTCGTGATCGCGTTGCTCGGCGTCCTGAAGTCCGGGGGTGCGTACCTGCCGGTGGATCCCTCGTACCCGGCGGCGCGGATCGAGTTCATGCTGGCGGACGCCGATTCGGCGCTCGTGCTGACTTCGTCGACTTCGGCCGCAGTGATCCCTGATTCGGTGTCGGTGCCGCAGTTGCACATTGATCACCCATCAGTGGTGGCGGAGCTGACCCGCATGTACGGTCAGGTGCTGACGGATGCGGAGCGCTTGTCGGTGCTGCGACCTGAGCATCTGGCGTATGTGATTTATACGTCGGGTTCGACGGGTGTGCCGAAGGGTGTGGCGTTGGCGCATGCGGGTGCGGTGAACCTGGCGGCTGCGCAGGCGG
>NZ_BAAALF010000388.1:0-2292 GCF_039528135.1 Kitasatospora nipponensis
GGCCGAAGAGCACCGGCCATCGGCAGCGACCAATTTGGTCGCTGCCCCCAGCTGGATCATCGCCTCGACCAGTCGTTGATCAGTACGCTGAACGCCAGCACGGCTGGAGCTCCTGCGAGCACCGGCTCACTCGGATGTGAGCTCGTCGACGAAGTCGTCGACGCTGCTGGATAGGTCGAGCGGATGGGGTACGCCCTCGAAGTCCGCGAACCAGACGGTGTTTACGTTGGGCGCCAGACGCTGCAGTAGGTGGAGGACGAGGGCGGCCGGGGCTTCGAGGTCGTCCCGCTCGCGGAACACCAGGACGGGCTCGCCGGAGTGGTAGAGGACGCTGTCGTCACCCTGCTCTCCGGGGAGCAGGATTTCGATGGTGCCGTGTGGGCCGGATGGGGCGGACACCGTGGCGTCGGGGCGGAGCTCGCTGGTGGCGCTCATGAGGTCGTCGGCCGTGAACTCCCAGCGTGCACCCTGCGCTTCATTCGCGCTCACGTAGTAGCTGCCTGACATCAGCCGCGTTCCCCTTCGTCTTGCGGTGCCGTGCTGCGGTCACTGTACGACTCGGGTCTGGCCCGGCACGCCGTATGCCAGGCGCATCGCCTCGAAGTACGCCGCGGCTTTCGCGTCGTTGGTGTCGATCTCCACGTGGTTGATCTTGTTGCGCGGGTCGTTGATCGCGGAGCCGTAGCGCTGCATCTCCCACTGCTGATCAGCTTGGTTCTTCCGATACAGGAAGTCGGGCACCCCGTCGACATTGTCGATCCGGTACGGCGAGCAGTTTCCGGGCTTCTGGCTGACGTACTTGGCCTCGATCGCCGCGCCGTCCTGGGGGCGGATGCCGTCGGCATCCATCGCCCACTGGCTCCCGTCCGGCTTCGTCTCGGTCGTGTACAGGCTGTACTCGGTGTCCCCTGCGATGCGCAGCTGGTAGGCGCGGGCGTCGATGATCTGCTGTTTGGTGGGCTTGCCCTTGGAGTTGAGCGCCGGGGGCATGTTGATGGATGTGGTGCGGCCGTCGGCCTTCATCTGCGCCATCCACTGCTGGAACTGGACCAGTTGCTGCGGTGAGAGGTTCTGGAAGGGGGAGTTCGGGTCGGGTGGGATGGGTCCGATGACGCTGGGGCCCGGGACGGGGCCCGGGGGCGAGGTGGCGGCCGAGGCGCTGCCAGCCGAGGCGAGTGCCACCGCGGTGCCGCCCGCGGTGACGGCAGCAGCCGTGACGACCGGGGACAGGCCGGCGGCGGCCTCGTTGACGATGGCCTCCGCCTCGGCGAGGACGGCAAGCTCGGCGCTGCCTTCGATCTCGGCGGTCATGGCGAGGGCCGCTGCTCCCGCCTCTCCAGCGATCGCTGCCTCACCGCCGGCCGCGGCGGCGTCGGAGATCCCAAGCGTGAAGATCGTCAGGCCGATCCCGACACCGGCCACGACGCCGGCACCAATGGCAAGGTCCTGCAGCTTGGATCGCAGGTCGTCGACGGCTTGGGCGTAGGAGTTGCAGGCGGCGGCGAGCTTGGAGGCAGCATCGGAGATGCTGTTGAGCAACGGGCCCCGGACGAAGCAGTCCTGGTACATCTTCGCCCAGTTCGCGGTGAAGCTGTCGACGGCCGCGGAGGTGCTGTTGGCGGTGACGGTCTGGACCTGCTGGTCGCCCTGGAGGCCGAGAGTGTTGACGAGCTGCCCGAGCTTCTGCCAGTCGGATCCCGCCTGGCGGAGCTTGTCGGGGTCTCCCTGGGGCCAGAACTGGGCGATGATCTCATCGACGGTCGAGCTGTTGTGACCGACCGCGGAGGGGATCTGGACGTTGACCGGATCCTGGTCGCATGCGGGGGTACTCGTCTGCGGCAGTTGCTGAGGCTGCATCAGACTGGCAGCAACGTCGGCGTCGGTCTTGATGTAGTTCAGGGCCATCGTGTACAGGCCATTCGCGGTGCCGCCCAGTTGTGCGACCGCCTGGCCCACCGCGGTGACGACGGCCTGTGCCGCCGGGTCGTACTTGGCCGCGAAGCTGTGCCCGGCGTCGTCATCCCCGGCCATCCCGGCGGCGGCGTCCATGGAGCCGACCAGGCCTCGGTGGATCTGGGACGCCCAGACCTGCAGGTCCGTAAAACCCGCGCTGGAGATAAGCATGTCGGCGGGTACGACGTGGAATCCCCCAGTCACGATCTCCCCCTTGCATGCCGCTAGACCGGCCTCAGACAGTAACACCGGCCACTGCCAGCGGACCCTGCCGTACCCCACGCACACGCGGGCACCAGGGGCACTCCGAGGAACGCGGCATCGAGGCCACCGCTACGG
>NZ_BAAALF010000389.1:0-2291 GCF_039528135.1 Kitasatospora nipponensis
GCCTTCGCCGTAACCGACCTGACGGCCTGTCCGACGAGTTGAACTTTAGCCCAACTCCGCTCCGAAAAGCGAATCCGGCCCCACTCACCGAAATACCGGCACAGCAAAACAGACCGACCTGCGACAGTGCGCGAAAAGCACACACGCCGAAAGTCGGGCTACTGGCTGAGGGTGGTGTTTCGGAAGAGATCGGCTACCAGTCGGGACCGTCCGTGCAGAGCGCGCGTCCGGTTCTCCCTGTGGGCAGCTCGAAGAACACTAGACCTCTTGATGAACGGAGTCAACCTCGCAGGTGGACGGCCGGGTCTCGGGCACGGGCACCGGCTCGTGGGCCGGCACCGCCACGGGCGCCGGCAGCTGGAACGCCAGCACCGCGACGTCGTCGTCGTGGTCGGCCGTCACCCCCATCGCGCGCAGCAGGCGGGCGCAGACCACGTCGGGCGTGCCGATCGCACCGGCCAGCGTGTGGGCGAGCTGGCCCAGGCCGAAGTCGATGTCCTGGTCCCGCCGCTCCACCAGTCCGTCCGTGTAGAGGACGCCGGTGGTGCCCGGCAGCAGCCGCAGCGAGTGGGAGAGGTGGCTGCCGTCGCCGGTGCCCAGCGGTGGGCCGTTCTGCTGCTCGCCCTGGAGGACGGTCCCGTCCGGGCAGCGCAGCATCAGCGGCAGGTGTCCGGCGGAGGCGTAGGTCAGGGTGCCGGCGGCCGGGTCGTAGACGGCGTAGACACAGGTGGCGATCTGGTTGGCGTCGATCTCCATGGCGAGGCCGTCGAGCAGGCCCATCACCTGGTGCGGCGGCAGGTCGAGCCGGGCGTAGGCGCGCACAGCGGTGCGCAGCTGGCCCATGACCGCGGCAGCGCGCAGGCCGCGGCCCATCACGTCGCCGATGACCAGGGCGGTCCGGCCGCCGCGCAGGCTGATCACGTCGTACCAGTCGCCGCCGACCGCCGCCTCGGCGCCGCCGGGCTGGTAGGTGGCGGCGACCCGCAGGTCGGCCGGCTGCTCGAGCTTCTGCGGCAGCAGGCTGCGCTGCAGGGTCTCGCCGCCCTCGCGCTGGCGCTGGGCGGCGGCCAGCAGCCGGCCGGCCGCGGCCACCTGGTCGGTCACCTCGGCGGCGAAGATCAGGACGCCGATGGCGGGCGGCGACTGGCCCTCCCGGGTTCCGACGCGCTCGTTGGAGTGCAGGGGCACGCAGGAGACGTTGAAGCAGCGCGGCCGGCCGCCCGGGGTGGGGTCGGGGATGGTGCGCGCCTTGACGCTGCGGGCGCGACCGCTGCGCAGTACCTGGTCGAGCAGCGGCAGGATGCCCAGCCCCGCCAGCTCGGGCATCGCCTCTTCGGCGGTCAGGCCGGGCGGGCAGCTGCCGAAGATCTCGCGGTAGGCGTCGTTGGCGTAGCCGAGCCGGTGCCGGCCGCCGTAGGTGACGGCGACGGGCGCCGGCAGCCGGCCCAGGACGTCCCGCAGGTCGTAGAGCTCGTGCAGGTCGAGCAGCCGCTCCTGGCCGCTCTGCTGCTCGGGGCAGGCTGACCCGGCGGAGCCGAGCGGGTCGCGCGGCCCCGGCAGGGCCACCGGGTCGTCCGGGGGCGGAGCGACGCGCCACGGGGCCCCGGTGAGCCGCGCACTCCAGCGCATGAGGTTCAACCGTCCGTCGCTTTCGTCGGATCGCGGAATCCGTCACGTTTCGTACAGGAGTTTGCACGGGCCGTGACGGGGTGTCACGCAGATCCTGTCAGGTGAAGGCGTCATTCCGGAAGTCGTACGTGTGTTGGTCGTGTTGTACGGCCGTGCCGCGGGCCGGTGGCGTCGCTGGTCAGTCGACCCGTGGCAGCGGCTCCTCACCCGCTCCGGCGGCGGCCTCGAACTCGGCGCGCGGGTGTTCCAGCGAGCCCAGCGATACGACCTCCCGGGTGAACAGGCCGGCCAGGATCCAGTCCGCCAGGATGCGCACCCGGCGGTCGGCGCTGGGCAGCCGGCGCAGCGTGCGGGTGCGGTGCAGCAGCCAGGCCCGGCGACCGGTCAGGCTGCGCCTGCGGGTGTGCGCGACCCCGCGGCGCAGCCCCAGCGAGGTGGAGGCGTACGGCGGCTCGGGCCGGTAGGGCCGTGGCAGCTCGGCGGCGAGCGCCGCGAGCAGGTTGTCGGCCAGCAACTCGGCCTGCCCGAGAGCATGTTGTGCGTTGGGGGCGCACAGGGGGCGCGACCGGCCACCGTCGCCGCCCCGGTCGGCGGCGGTGTCGGCGGCGGTGGCGCCGTCGGCCGGAGCGGCGGCGGACCCGGCGGGCCCAGCGCCCGACGCG
>NZ_BAAALF010000390.1:0-2283 GCF_039528135.1 Kitasatospora nipponensis
CGGACACCACCGCCACCGCATCCGGCGTCCGCGCCACCTGAGCCTCGAACAACCCGGGCAACGTCACTCCGGACACCTCAACACCGGTGTCATTCCACCCAACGAGAATCCGACGACGCTCATCGTCGCCCAGCACATCAACCGCACTCAGCGGAAGATCCGGGCCACCGTCCAGCGACGACTCCAACTCCGTCACCAGGTTCTCGAACGCGGTACGCAACAGGGCGGACACCGCCTGCGGATCCACCGGCGGCACCGCATCGACCACCACCGCGATGCCGGTCTCCGACTCGTCAACCGCCACGTTGAGCGGGTAGTTGGTGAGCTCCCGGCTGAAGACCAGCTCGACGCCGTCGAGAACGCTGCCGGTCTCCCGTCCGGCGGCCTGGCTGTGCCGGAAGTTGAAGATCGAGGTGAACAGCGGCATTCCGACGGGCACGCCGCTGGCCTGCTGGGCGACCGTCAGGGGCGCGTGTTCGTGGTCGAGCAGCGCGGCCAGCTGACCCCGCATCGCGGAGACCGCCTCCGCCGCACCCAGCCGGTCCACCCGGACGCGCACCGGCAGCGTGTTGATGAACGGGCCCATCACCCGGTCCGCGCCCGCACCCGCGTTCATCCGGCCGAACAGCACGGTTCCGAACACCACATCAGCACGGCCGCTCACCGCGGACAGCACTCGCGCCCAGGCGACGTGCGACAGCGTCGCCAGGCTGACCCCCAGCCGGCGCGCGGCCTCCCGCAGTCGCTTGACCACCGGCTCCGGCAGCTCGGAGAACGCGCGTACCGTGTCCATCCCGTCGCCGCGCGCATCCTCCGCTCCGAAGGGCGTCGTCGACTCGGTCACATCGCCCAGCAACTGGGCGAAGTACCGCTCGTGCTCGGTCCTGTCGACCCCGCCTCGGGCCTGCGCCACGAAGTTCCGGAACGGCAGCCCGGCGGGGAGTTCCGCCCCCCGGCCGCCGGTGATCTCCCTGACCTCCGAGAGCAGCACCGCCAGCGCCGTGTGGTCACGCACCAGCAGATGGATCCGCAGGAGGCCCAACCACGTGTCCGACCCCGGGCGCTGCGCGACGTGCAGGCCCAGCATCGGAGCGCGGCCGATGTCCATCGACACACCGCCGACCGTCACCAACTCGGCCACCGGGTCCACGGCGGACGCGTCCAGCACCACTTCCCGGACCGGCAGTTCGGCGTGACGCCAGACCACCTGGACCGGCTCGCGCAGGCCCTCCCAGACCACCGAGGTGCGGTAGATGTCGTGCCGGTCCACCACCTGCTGCAGAGCCTTCGTGAACGCGTCCAGGCGGGTTCGCGAGTCGAACTCCAGGACCACCGGCAGCACGTAGGTGTCCTGGCCGGTGTCGGATCCCATCAGGTGGTGGAAGAGGATGCCCTCCTGAAGCGGCGCGAGCGGGTAGATGTCGGCGACGTTGGGCGCGCCGCCCGGCACCTGGGCGACGACGTGCTCGACCTCCTCGGCGGAGAGTTCCACCAGCGGCAGCATCTCGGGAGTGATGTGCTGCGCGCCCGCCGGAATCGCGTTCGCCGGCACCACCACCTGCTCGGGCGCGGCGGCCACGGCGAGGCTGGCCACGGTCGGGGTCTCGAACAGCGCCCGGACCGACAGTGACACTCCCTGAACGCGCAGCCGCTCCACCAGCGACACCGCCAGCAGCGAGTGCCCGCCCAGGGCGAAGAAGTCGTCGTCGACCCCGACGCTCTCCACGTTCAGCACCTCGGCGAAGGCGGCACAGAGCAGTTCCTCGCGTGCGTTCGCCGGTCCGCGGCTTCCTGCGGCCGCGCCGGCGGCGTAGTCGGGAGCGGGCAGGGCCTTGCGGTCGAGCTTCCCGTTGCCGGTCAGCGGCAGCGCCTCCAGCACGACGACGACGGCCGGGACCATGTGCTCGGGCAACCGCTGCCCGGCGAACTTGCGCACAGACGCCGCGAGTTCCGCCGGCGCCACCTCACCGTCGTCATCGGCGACGACGTAGGCGATCAAGCGAACGTCACCCGGGGTGTCCTCACGGGCGACGACCGCCGCCTGCGCCACCTCGGGGTGCGTCAGCAGTGCGGTCTGCACCTCGCCCGTCTCGATGCGGTAGCCACGGACCTTCACCTGGTCGTCGGCACGGCCCAGGAACACCACCTGACCCTCCGCCGTCCACTTCGCGCGGTCACCCGTGCGGTACAACCGACCGCCGCCCACACCGAAGGGGTCCGCCACGAAACGCTCCGCCGTCAGACCCGCACGCTTCACATAGCCACGCGCCAGACCCGCACCCG
>NZ_BAAALF010000391.1:0-2282 GCF_039528135.1 Kitasatospora nipponensis
GATGGCGTCCCGTGGAGTGGTGTAGCAGGGATCTTGGAGTGACCCCTGGTCATGGGGCAGCCATCGCGCAACTCTCTGTGTAGAACGGCGAGTTCACCCAGGGAGGTACGCGATGGCCTTATCCCAGTCTGACCTACTCCGCCTCATGGAGTCACTGCGTTCGGCCGACGGAATCGAGTTGATCAGGACCCTCGCCCAGCGGATCCTGCAGGAGCTGATCGAGGCCGAGGCCACCGCCCGGATCGGCGCCGAGCCCGGCGAGCGAACCGAGGCCCGTACGACCTGGCGCAACGGCCACCGGGACAAGACCCTGACCACGCAGGCCGGCGATCTGGAGCTGGCCATCCCCAAGGTCCGCACGGGCAGTTTCTTCCCCAGCCTGCTGGTGCGCCGGCGCCGCATCGACCAGGCCCTTTACGCGGTCATCATGGAGGCCTACGTCCTGGGCGTGTCCACCCGCTCGGTCGACGACCTGGTCAAAGCCCTCGGAGCGGACACCGGCATCTCCAAGAGCGAGGTCTCCCGGATCTGCGCTGACCTGGACGAACAGCTCACCGCCTTCCGCACCCGGCCGCTCGGCCACACCCGTTTCCCCTACATCTACCTGGACGCGACCTACTGCAAGGCGCGGGTGAACCACCAGATCGTCTCCCGGGCCGTGGTCGTCGCCACCGGCATCACCGAGGACGGCGGCCGCGAGGTGCTCGGGGTGATGGTCGGCGACAGCGAGACCGAGGTGTTCTGGGCCGAGTTCCTGCGTCACTTGCGCGAACGCGGCCTGACCGGGGTCCGCCTCGTCATCGGCGACCACCACAGCGGCCTGGTCAAGGCGATCCGCAAGGTCATGCTCGGAGCCGCCTACCAGAGATGTCGCGTCCACTTCCTGCGCAACACCTTCGCGATCATCCCCAAGGACGCGGCCGAGATGGTCGCCGCGACCATCCGCACGATCTTCGCCCAACCCACCCAAGCCGCGGTCCGAGCTCAGCTGGACACCGTCGCCGACATGCTCGGCAAGCAGTTCCCCAAGGTCAAAGCGATGCTGCTGGAGGCCCAGGACGACCTCACCGCCTACGCCGGCTTCCCGGAGCGACATTGGAAGAAGATCCAGTCCACCAACCCGCTGGAGCGGATCAACCGCGAAATCAAACGCCGCACCGACGTCGTCCAGGTCTTCCCGAACGACGACGCGCTCCTGCGGCTGGTCACCGCCGTGCTGTTCGAGATGCACGACGAATGGATCGCCTTCCCCCGCCGCTACCTACCCGAGGGCAGCATGGACCAGATCTACCCCGCCGAACACGCCCGCGACGAACTACCGCCCACCGCATGACCGTTGGCGCACGACCACTACACCACTCCACGGGACACGACCCTACGCAATCGGGTACATGGAGCTCGGGATCGCCCAGCAGGAGGGCACCGACCCGTTCTGGTACTGCGAGATCGACCCCTTGGACGCGCTGTTCCTGGGCTCGGCCTGGCCCGGAAAATTCCATGACGAGTTCGAGTTCGCGAATGCCCGTGACGCTTGGCTCCGCCTTCTGCAAGGGACGGTCCATGGCCAGGGCATCCGGACCTTCGTCCACGAGGTCGTCGCAACCAGTCGGGAGCTGGGCCTCCCAGTGGATGACGGACAGCTGATGCTGGCGGTCGCCGATCGACTCGAGGCAGCTGGACTCGACAGGCGCAGGCTTCCTCTCCGTCTACTCCCGGGGCAAGCGCTCGAGGAGCACCGCGCTGTCCGAGGGCCTGCTCCGGATCTGCGGTTCCCGGAGCCGCCGGAGGACGCGCAGGAGCGAGTCGAACGGTTCTGGCAAAGGTCGCCCGAAGACTCATGGGAAGAGACACCCCTGGCCGTACTCCGCAGTGGGCTGCACCGGCTCCAGGACGCTGGGCTACCCGTGGAGCAGGAGTCCTGCATGCTGCTGTCGGCTCTCTACCGTGCTCTCCTGGCCAAGCCCGGTGAGCCCTTGGAGAGCCTGCCGGAGCACGCCATGGCCTGGGCCTTCTCCCTGGATGAAACGTCAACGCTGCTACCGGTCGTGGACCTCCTGGCCATCGCCCCTATTCAGGGACTGTCGACCGACGAGGTGCTTGGACGTCTCTTCGCCATACCCGCCTTCACCGAAACGATTCCGTCCGCTGCCCTGCTGTGGACCAGTTCTCCCGGACTCGCCCTGCCGCGCCTGGCATTCGAGCTGGGGGTCTCCGAAGTCTCCACGCTGGCGGCCGAGCTCACACCGGACATGCTCGACTGGGTCGGCATGCACACCACGATG
>NZ_BAAALF010000392.1:0-2280 GCF_039528135.1 Kitasatospora nipponensis
ACCCGGCGTCCGAGGCGGCGCCGCCCCGGGGTCCCGCGTCCTGCGAGTCCGCACCGCCCACCGCGAACCGCCCGTCCGGCTGCGGCGGTAGCGCCGCCCCCGCCGCGTGCTCCGCCGCCGTGCGCGCCTGCTGCGCGTCGGCCGCGGCGGTGCGCTCGGCGCGGCGCTGGTCGTCCAGGTCCGCGGTGCTGGTGCCGTCCTGGTGCAGCGCCTCGCGCGGCAGCACCACCATCGCGGTGACGCCGCCGCCCTGCGCGTTCTCCCGCAGCTGGACCCGGATGCCGTGCCGGCGGGCGAGCCGGGCCACCACGAACAGGCCCATGCTGCGCCCGGTCAGCGCGCCGGAGAGCAGCGCGTCGCGGCGCTCCTCGCCGCTCTCGACCGGCCCGGAGAGCTGGTCGTTGAGCGCGCGCAGCCGGTCGGCCGGCAGGCCGATGCCGCGGTCGGTGACCGAGACCATCACCTCGCCGTTGTCCAGCAGCCAGCCGCCGACCTCGACCTGGTCCTGCGGCGGCGAGAACGCGGTGGCGTTCTCCAGCAGTTCGGCGAGCAGGTGGCTGGTGTCGTCGGCGACCGCGCCGGTGAGCCGGGCGGTGGCCAGGAAGCCGAGCTTGACCCGCTCGTAACGCTCGATCTCGGAGACCGCGGCGCGCACCACGTCCAGCAGGGTCACCGTCTTGCGGCTGCGCTGGCTGTTCTCCAGGCCGGCCAGCAGCAGCATGTTCTCGCTGTTGCGCCGCATCCGGGTGGCCAGGTGGTCGAGCCGGAAGAGGCTCTCCAGCTGGGCCGGGTCGCCCTCGCGGCCCTCCAGCGCCTCGATCTGCACGAGTTGGCGCTCGACCAGGGTCAGCGTGCGCATCGCCAGGTTCACGAAGGTGGCGTCCACGCTGCCCTGCAGCTCGTCGCGCTCGCGCACCAGGTCGTCCCGCTCGGCCAGCAGCGTCCCGGCCTCGCCGAGCACCTGCCGCAGCCGTTCGGCGGTGTCATCGTGCACGGCGGCCGCCTCGGTCCACTGGCGCGCCAGGTCCTGCTGCCCGCGCTGGAGTTCCTCGCGCTCCTGGAGCAGCAGCCGGCGCTCGGCGGCGAGCGCGTGCACCTGGCCGGCCTGGGCGTCCCGGTCGGCGGCCAGCGCCGTGCGCTCCTCCAGCAGCCCCGCACGCTCGTCGAGCAGCGCGGAGAGGTTGCGGGTGGCCAGGTCGCGGGCCTTCTCCAGCGGACGGGCGGTGAGCCGTCGAACCGTCACCGCGGTGCCGCCCAGCACGATCACGGCCGCGGCCGCGCCGACGGTGAGGAGTTCCGAGCCGTTGTGGCCGCTCGAGGAGACACCGCAGCCGCACAGGGCGCTGAGGGCCGGCAGGCTGATCAGGGTGCCGACGAGCCGGCGCGGGAGCCGCCCGCCCGCCGCGGGCTCACGGCGGCGCGGCCGCGCGGGTTTCCGGCGCTCGATTCTCGTACCCAACGGTCGCAACGGTGCTCTCAATCTCGTCATGCCTCAACTGCCCAGGCCGTGTCCAGGCCTGACAGTCCCTCTCAGGAAGACGGCCGCACCCCGTTCCGCCGCTGACACCCGCAAGAGTGAAGCGCAGAACACACCCGAGAACAAGATCAACTATTTCGGCCGGTACGGCGGTTGCCCCGGCCGTCACTCCGGTCACCCAAGGTTTCCGCAGGTCACAGATGCATCACTGGAGGACGGTGGAAAACCTCGGGCAACCACAATGTGATGGAGATCTCACTCGCCCCGCGGGAGTGGTCATTCCCGGACCGGGGAGCCGCCACCCGCCGCCCCCGACCTGCGCAGCTCCCCACCGAATCGGCTCTGCCGCACGGCAGTCGAACCGCACTGGAGCCGCCCGTCCAAGCCCCGCGAGGACACCGGAACGGGGTACGAAATATCGCCGGCAAAGCATTTCCCGAAGGCGCGGCGAACCTTAAGCGGAGATTACGGGTTCCTTAGGAAAGCCCGCCGAGCGCGCGACCGCGAACCGGCCGCCGGGCGGCCGTCGGCACCCCACGGAGGGGTGCGTGCCGCCGACGGCACCCGGGGCCCACTTGACCTGGGGCATGCCCACGTCAGCACGGCCCGCGGGCAGTTCGTGCCGAAAGCTGCCCGTGCGGGTCGGCCCCGGCGATTCACCGGGGCCGACCCGCGCGGACGGACTGTCACCGCGCGGTCTCGGTGCGCCTGGGGCCTGTCCGGTCGATCCTGTCGGATCAGCGTGCGGCGTTGGGCGCCCTCCTTGCCCTCGACGGGCAGGAGGGGCCCCTGGCTGGGCGTGC
>NZ_BAAALF010000393.1:0-2249 GCF_039528135.1 Kitasatospora nipponensis
GCCGTCGACGGGATCGATGAGCAGGAACGATCCGGTGCGGCGGTTGTCGGTGTAGTCGTCGAGCGCGAGGGGTTCGGCGGTGCGCAGGACCACGTGGCCGATCTCGTTGACGCTCAGTCCCTGGGCGCCGGAGCGCTGTTCGAGGGTGTCGATGTCGATGCGGTAGGAGATCTCCTTGACGAGGGCGCGCACGGTGCGGGTGGTGTGCTTGAGGAGGACCTTGTCGCCGGCCTGCAGGGGGCGTTCGTGCAGGTGGCAGACGGTGGCCTGGACGTCCTTGGTGGGGGTGGGGATCGGGCCGGTGGCGATGAGGTCGCCGCGGGAGATGTCGATGTCCTCGGTGAGGCGGACGGTGATCGACTGGGGGGCCCAGGCGATGTCGCTGGGCACGCCGAGGGCGTCGATGCCCGCCACGGTGGTGGTGTGCCCGGAGGGCAGCACGGTGACCTGGTCGCCGGTGCGCAGGACGCCGGAGGCCAGCTGGCCGGCGTAGCCGCGGTAGTCGTGGTGTTCGCCGCTCTGGGGGCGGATGACGTACTGGACGGGCAGGCGGGTGGGCTCGTTGCTGGGGTCGGTGGTGACGGCGACGGTTTCGAGGTGTTCGAGGAGGGTGGGGCCGCCGTACCAGTCCATGTGGGCGGAGGGCTCGACGACGTTGTCGCCGGCCAGGGCGGAGATGGGGACGGCGACGATGTCGCCCAGGCCCAGGGAGGTGGCGTAGGTGGTGAACTCGGCGGCGATGGCGGCGAAGAGGGGCTCGGCGTAGTCGACGAGGTCCATCTTGTTGACGGCCAGGACCACGTGGGGCACGCGCAGCAGGGCGGCGACGGCGGCGTGGCGGCGGGTCTGTTCGACGACGCCGTTGCGGGCGTCGACCAGGACGACGGCGAGCTCGGCGGTGGAGGCGCCGGTGACCATGTTGCGGGTGTACTGCACGTGGCCGGGGGTGTCGGCCAGGATGAAGCGGCGTCGGGTGGTGGCGAAGTAGCGGTAGGCCACGTCGATGGTGATGCCCTGCTCGCGTTCGGCGCGCAGGCCGTCGGTGAGCAGCGCGAGGTCGGGGGCGGCTTGGCCGCGTCGGCGCGAGGCGTGTTCGACGGCTTCCAGTTGGTCGGCCAGCACGGACTTGGAGTCGTGCAGGAGGCGGCCCACCAGGGTGGACTTGCCGTCGTCGACGGAGCCGGCGGTGGCGAAGCGCAGCAGGGTGGTGGCGCCGAGGGCCTGGGGGTCGGGGGACTGGGTGTCGGTGGTGGTGCTGGACATCTCTAGAAGTACCCCTCGCGCTTGCGGTCTTCCATGGCGGCCTCGGAGAGTTTGTCGTCGGCCCGGGTGGCCCCGCGTTCGGTCAGCCGGCTGGCGGCGATCTCGGTGATGACGTCGGCGATGCTCACCGCGTGGGAGTCGACGGCGCCGGTGCAGGACATGTCGCCCACCGTGCGGTAGCGGATCAGGCGGCGCTGGACGGGCTCGTTCTCGCGGGGGCCGCCCCACTGGCCGGCGGTGAGCCACATGCCGTCGCGGGCGAAGACGTCGCGCTCGTGGGCGAAGTAGATCTGTGGCAGTTCGATGCCCTCGCGCTCGATGTACTGCCACACGTCCAGTTCGGTCCAGTTGGACAGCGGGAAGACCCGCACGTGCTCGCCCGGGGCGTGGCGGCCGTTGTACAGGTTCCACAGCTCGGGGCGCTGGCGGCGCGGGTCCCACGCGCCGAACTCGTCGCGCAGGGAGAAGACCCGCTCCTTGGCGCGCGCCTTCTCCTCGTCGCGGCGCCCGCCGCCGAAGACCGCGTCGAACTTGTGGCCCTCGATGGCGTCCAGCAGCGGCACGGTCTGCAGCGGGTTGCGGGTGCCGTCGGGGCGCTCGCGCAGCCGGCCGTCGTCGATGAAGTCCTGCACGTGCGCGACGTGCAGCCGCAGACCGTGGCGGGCCACCACCCGGTCGCGGTACTCGATGACCTCGGGGAAGTTGTGCCCGGTGTCCACGTGCAGCAACGCGAAGGGCACCGGCGCCGGCGCGAACGCCTTCAACGCCAGATGCAGCATCACGATCGAGTCCTTACCACCGGAGAACAGGATCACCGGCCGCTCGAACTCCCCCGCCACCTCACGGAAGACGTGCACCGACTCCGCCTCCAGCGCGTCCAGGTGCGAGAGCGCGAAGGGGTTGTCCGCCGCCAGCGGCAGTGGGTGGGTCGCGGTCGTCATGCCAGGCCCCTCTCGGTCAGGAAGGCGTGCAGTTCGGCGGCGGAC
>NZ_BAAALF010000394.1:0-2201 GCF_039528135.1 Kitasatospora nipponensis
GTTCGAACCTGCGTAGCTTGCGCGACAGATTTACAGTCTGCCGCGTGGCCGATCTGGCCGCCCGCCTCGACCTGCGGCTGGAAGCCCGCCCCCTAGGCGATGTCCCTCCCTGGTCCGCCACTGGTCCGGATCAGGGCAGCCATGGCCGTTGACACCTTGGTGGCTCGAGCGCCCAGGATCGGCAGCTCAATCTGAGAGCTATGAAGCTGCCATACCCCGGCGAAGCACTGCGTCGGCCGTCTAAACTGCGCCCATGACTGCTAACGCATCCCTTGAAAACCTAGAAGAACAGCTTCGCGGAGAACGCGGCAGAGTCGATGTTGCAGTTCATAACTTTTCAGTTCGCGAGCTCGTTCGGATGATTTCCGATGAAGAGCTAAATGCGTCACCAAGCTACCAGAGGAAGTTTCGCTGGGAGGAAGCCGATGAGTCACTGTTTATCGAATCAGTATTCCTCGGTTTGCCAATTCCTCCAGTCTTCGTTGCAACAAACGTCGGATTCCAGTGGGAAGTTGTAGATGGACTACAGCGACTTTCCACTCTGGCCCATTTTCTGGCCCGAGACGAAGAGGCTGCGATTGAAATTGGACGACCTAAACCACTTCGACTCGATGGCCTCGAGAAGCTTACCGCCCTCAACGGAAACACATACATTGACCTGCCAAAGAATCTGCAGGTGTATTTTGGCCGCCAGCCCTTGCAGGTCATCTCCCTGACCGACAAGAGCGACCGTCAAGTTCGGTTTGATGTATTTGAACGACTAAATCGCGGCGGCATTAGCCTGACAGCCCAAGAAGTACGCGCTTGTGTCTACATGGGCCCCTTTAATGACTTCATCGAAGAGCTGTCAAAGGACCCGCGCCTTAGCGACCTCCTGAAGCTCCAGAAAGCACGAGAGAACGATGGGACTCAAGTAGAGCAGGTCCTGAAGTTCTTTGCCTACAAGAATTACCGCGACCAGTTCGATGGCAAAGTCGAACGGTTTCTAAATAGTTACATGGAAGCCGCATCCGAGTCATTCGACTACCCAACGGAGCGCGATATCTTCGATCGAGCCCTTGGGACTCTCCACAGTGTCTGCAATGGGAAGCCGTTCCTCCGCAGGCAGACCCCCGTCACTCCCCTTGTGCAGTTTGAGGCCTGCTTGGTCGCAGCAGGCGATCTTGCCGCCGAGGGGGTCGAGCCGAGGGCAGTAGCGCCGGGCTGGCTCGAGGACACCGAGCTGCGAGCTTCCACAGGCGCCGGCACTAACACGAAGTCGATGCTGAGGCGGCGGCTCACGCGCGCGAAGGATCTGCTTCGTGGCGACGCATGACGCACTTATTGGCGAAGTTGAATCCCATGGCGACCAGCTATTACGTCGAAGCGACGACCTGAAGAAGTTCCTAGCACTCGCAAGCCACAGTGCCGACTCTTCGGCAAGCCCACGGTGGGAGTCCGAGGCACGAGACGCCCGGGCATTGGCCGTGGTTTGCACGATGGCCGAACTGGAAAGCTTCACCAAGTTCATCATCCAAGAGACACACAAGGAGATTAATGATTCAAGACTTTCCGTGAATAAACTCCGCCCAAGCCTACGCCAACTTGCGGCTCATACGGCATTCGAAAGCCTTCGTGAGTTGAATGACCACAGCAAGCTTTGGGAGAGACGTAAGTACGCCACGACCCTCGAGTTCTGCGGTGACCCCGCAGCACTTCCGGTCAACCACAAGCAGGCTCAACCGCCACTTGACGGCAGAACACTAAAGCCTGAACATTTCAATCGCATCTGGGAGATATACGGTCTCCCCGGAGACGCATTTCCTCATTCCACCTGGGGTGCTTCCTTGATTAAAATGTCAATGCTGAGAAACGATGTTGCACACGGAAACATTCCCTATGTGGAGATCTTTCAACAGGCCGGTCGATCGGTTGCAGATGTCGAACGCTACGTGAACGACATCGGAGAATTCGCCGTTCACCTCACTGCCACATGGGTTGAGTATCTGGAGCATCGCGGATATCTGGCAACCTAGCGAATTGATAGACCAACTGAGCCTTGCTGCAGGTCCGCCCGACCGCTCAGGGTGGTGGAGCGGTTTTGGCCGGTGTCCTGTCTGGTCTGGGTCCGAGCATGATCGGGGGGCCGTAAGCTCACCCGCGAATCGGGCAGGCTCCTCGCCTGCCCGCAATCTGGCCGAGTGGCCCCCCGGTCTTGCTCG
>NZ_BAAALF010000395.1:0-2163 GCF_039528135.1 Kitasatospora nipponensis
ACCTACCTGCGGGTCAGCGCGCTGGGCATCCCGGCCATGCTGACCGTGCTGGCCGCCACCGGCGTGCTGCGCGGCCTGCAGGACACCCGCACGCCCCTGCTGGTGGCGGTCGGCGGCTTCACCGCCAACCTCGGCCTCAACCTCGTCCTGGTGTACGGCGCCGGCCTCGGGGTGGCCGGCTCGGCCTGGGGGACCGTGCTGGCGCAGAGCGCGATGGCCGCCGTCTACCTGGTCGTGGTGGTCCGCGGTGCCCGCCGCGAGCGGGCCGGACTGCGCCCGGACCTCGCCGGCATCCGGGCCTGCGCACGGGCCGGCGGGCCGCTGATGGTGCGGACCCTGAGCCTGCGCGCGGTGCTGGTGCTGGCCACCGCGGTGGCCGCCCGGCTCGGCGACCAGCAGGTGGCGGCGCACCAGATCGCCATGAGCCTGTGGGCCTTCCTCGCCTTCGCGCTGGACGCCATCGCGATCGCCGGGCAGGCGATCATCGGACGGCACCTGGGCGCCGGCGACCGGCCCGGTGCCCGGGCCGCGACCCGGCGGATGGTCGAGTGGGGCGTCGCCTCGGGGGTGCTGCTCGGGCTGCTGGTGGTGCTCAGCCGACCGCTGTACGTGCCGCTGTTCACCCCGGACCCCGCCGTCCAGCACCAGCTCTCCACCGTGCTGCTGCTGGTCGCGCTGACCCAGCCGGCGGCCGGCCTGGTCTTCACCCTGGACGGCGTGCTGATGGGTGCCGGCGACGGCCCCTACCTGGCCTGGGCCAGCCTCGGCACGCTGGCCGCGTTCGTGCCGCTCGCCCTCGCGGTGCCCGCCCTGGGCGGGGGGCTGGCCGGGCTCTGGTGGGCGATGAACGCCTTCATGCTGGTGCGCGGCGCCTTCCTGCTGGGCCGGGTGCGCACCGGCTCCTGGCTGGTGACCGGCGCCGTCCGGGCCTGACCCCACCGTCCGGGCCCGACCCGAGGGTGCCGGTCCCGGGCCGACCCGACGGCGCCCTGTGGACCTGCCCCGCACACGCCCGAGGGCCGGGGCCTCCGCGAACGGAGACCCCGCCCCTCGGGGTGGTCGGCCCGACCGGGGCCGGGCCGACCGGAGCGTACTCAGGCAGCCACGACGGCGACGTCGAGGTTGGCCTGGACGTCGGCGTGCAGCTTGACCGAGACCTTGTGGGTGCCCACGGTCTTGATCGGCGAAGCGATCGTGACGGCGCGCTTGTCCACCACCGGGCCGCCGGCGGCCTTGACGGCCTCGACGACGTCGGCCTGGGTCACCGAGCCGAACAGACGGCCGGCCTCGCCGGAGCGAACGGCCAGCTTGACCTGCAGGCCCTCCAGCTTGCCCTTGAACTCGTTGGCAGCCTCGAGCGTCTGGATCTCGTGCACCTTGCGGGCACGACGGATCGCGTCGACGTCCTTCTGGCCACCCTTGGTCCAGCGGATGGCGAAGCCACGCGGGACCAGGAAGTTGCGGGCGTAGCCGTCCTTGACCTCGACGACCTCGCCTGCGCCACCGAGACCGGAGACCTCGTGCGTGAGGATGATCTTCATTCTTCGGTCACCCTCTCTTAGCGCGCGGTGCTGGTGTAGGGCAGCAGGGCCATCTCACGGCTGTTCTTCACGGCCGTGGCGACGTCACGCTGGTGCTGGGTGCAGTTGCCGGTGACCCGGCGGGCACGGATCTTCCCGCGGTCGGAGATGAACTTCCGCAGCAGGTTCGTGTCCTTGTAGTCAACGTAGTTGACCTTGTCCTTGCAGAAGACGCAAACCTTCTTCTTCGGCTTGCGAGCAGGCGGCTTCGCCATGATGTGCTCCAAAAAGGGATCACGATCCGGGTCCGTCCGTCCGAGGACGGCGCGGAGCCCGGGTCGCACGAAATCTGTCAGCTCTTAGAACGGGGGCTCTTCCGAGAAGCCGCCACCGGACGGGGCACCCCAGCTGCCGCCACCCTGGTTTCCACCAGAGGGAGCGCTGGACGCCCAGGGGTCGTCGGCCGGGCCGGAGGACTGGCCGCCGCCGGAGGTGTTGCCACCCCAGCTGCCGCCACCCTGCTGACCGCCACCGCCGCCCCAGCCGCCACCCTGGCCGCCGCCGCCCTGCTGGCCGCCGCCGAAGCCGCCGCCACTACCGCCGCCGGGGGCGCCGGACCGGTTGGCCCGGGTCACCTTGGCGG
>NZ_BAAALF010000396.1:0-2141 GCF_039528135.1 Kitasatospora nipponensis
CGCGGCGGTGCCGGCGATGCCCGGCGTCGCGGTGGGCGAGGCACCGCTGGGCATCCTGATCGGCAGCCTCCGCCCGCCCGCGCCGCCGGCCGTGCGCCCCGAGGAGAACCGGGCGCGGCGGGTGGCGGCCCAGCTGATCAGGATCGGCCGGGGCACCACGCTCGCTGTGCTGCCCGCCTGGCGCCCCTCGATCGCGATCTCGGTGCCGCCCGAGCTGCTGCTGCCCGCCACCGGCCTGACCTTCGAGCAACTCGGCCGCGCGGTGCTGACCGTGCTGATCAACCCCGAGGCGCTGCACGACCGGGAGCTGCGCCCCCGGGACTGGCAGCTGGCCTCGAACAGCGAGGCACCGCGGCGGCGCCGGCCCTGAGCGGCCGCACCGCGGTCGGCCGCCGGGCCGCGCCCGCCGGTCGGACCGTGGTCAGCCGCCGGACGACGGCCGGGCCGGGGCCGGCGCGCCGGGTGGGTTGGGCAGGTAGCCGAGGTGGGCGGGCGACGGGCCCGGCCGCCCCGCCGCCCAGGCCGTGCGGACCGCCTCGACCAGCGCCGGCAGGGTCGGCGGCCAGAGCGGTTCGGCGTCGCGGTCGGCCAGGTCCTCCGGGCTCCACCAGCGCCAGGCGAGGATCCGGTCGACGGCGTGGGCCTGGCTGACGTCGCCCAGCGGGCCGCGGCGCGGGCCGCGGGCGAGGTAGACGTGCTCGTGCTGGCGCACCGGGACGCCGTGCCGGGTGAAGTCGTGCTCCCAGGTGCAGAGCAGCGCCTCGGGCTCCAGGTCCTCCCAGCCGGTCTCCTCGCGCAGCTCGCGGCGCGCCCCCTCTTCCGGGCTCTCGCCCGGGTCCAGTCCACCACCGGGAGGGCACCAGTGCGGGCCCACCTCGACGTTCTCCGAGCGGAGCAGGAACACCGCACCGTCCGGGTCGACCACCACGGTTCTGGCTGCCTGTCGGGGAGTTCGCATCCGCCAAGCCTGCCAGCCGGCGCGGCCGTTGTCGATCTTCGCCGGTGTCCGGCCACCACCGCGGCCGGTCGCTCACGCCCGCCCGGCGCGCGGCTCGCGGATCGCGGAACACGACTCCCGGGCCCGGCCGCGCCGCTACCCTGTGGCGCATGCCAGCCCCGACCATCCTGCTGCCGCAGGACCCGCTCGCCGACCGGCGCGTCGATCCGCACTACTCCTACGAGGCGCGGCTGGTGCGCGGCCTGGGTGGCGAGACCGCCTTGGTCGACCACGACGCCCTGCTGGCGGGCGACGCGACCGCGGCGGTGCGGCGGGTCCCGGTCGGCACCGGTGCGGCCTGGTACCGCGGCTGGATGCTCCCCGTGGCGGCGTACGCGGCCTTCGTCGACGCGTTGGCCGAGCGGGACTGCCAGCTGCTGACCAGCGCGGCCGCCTACGCGCTCGCGCACGAACTCCCCGGCTGGTACGGCACCTTCGAGGGCGCGACGCCGGAGAGCGTCTGGCTGGCCGCCGACGCCGGACCGGACGAGCTGGCCGCCGCGGTGGCCCGGCTGGGTGGCGGCGGACCGGCGATCGTGAAGGACTTCGTGAAGTCCCGCAAGGACGAGTGGCACGAGGCCTGCTTCATCCCGGAGCTCGACGACCTGCCGGCGGTGGCCCGGGTGGTGGACCGGTTCGTCGAGTTGCAGGGCGAGTTCCTGGCCGGCGGCGTGGTGCTGCGCCGCTTCCACGCGTTCGAGTCCGCCGACGGCGAGCAGGACGGCGACGGCCGCGACGCCGGCGCGGCCGACCGGGCGGCCGAGGCGCGGGTCTGGTGGGTGGACGGCGAACCGGTGCTCTGCGGGCCGCACCCCGACGCCCCCGAGGTGTTCCCCGCCCCCGACCTCGCGCAGGTGCGCCCGCTGGTGCGGGCGCTGGGCTGCCGGTTCGTCACCACCGACCTGGCACTGCGCGCGGACGGCGGCGGGTGGATGGTGATCGAGGTCGGGGACGGCCAGGTCAGCGACCTGCCGCGGGGCGTCGAGGTCTCCGGGCTGCTCTCCTCGCTGATCGCCACCTGAGGGCCGCGCCGCTCAGAGGCCCGCGACCGCTCCCGGCAGCAGCACCGGCACCCGCGGCCGCAGCCCGGGTATCGGCAGGCGCGCCGCGGGCCCGGCCCCCGGCGCCCGGTCGGCCGCCTGCG
>NZ_BAAALF010000397.1:0-2132 GCF_039528135.1 Kitasatospora nipponensis
GCGGTGCACGCCGCGCTGCGGGCGCGCGCCGCGCGCCACCCGCGCCGGGTCCACCGCCCGCGCGGCGGCCCTCACGGTCGCCGTCACCGGAACACGGTTTGCGGACCGGGCGGACCAGTGGCGATCCGGTGCGTTTTCGGGCCGGCCGCAAGACGTTTCCGTCCCGGTTTCGAAATGTTCGCGAAAGCCCTTTCGCGCACCCCGCCGGCCCCCGCTGACCAGTCCGAATACAGCTCCGCGCCAGGAGGCTCCAGTACGAATTGAGCAGCCCGACCCACGCTCCGAATCGCCGCGTGGCGCCGGTACGGCGTTCACCCCTGTGTAGTCATCGTTTAACACCCGACTGGAATGCTGAGCATCATGGACGATCGACTGTCTGCCCCGGGCCTCATCGCCCCCGGCTCCCCGAACTCCCCCGGTGCGCCGGGCTCGTCACAGCCGCCGGGCGAGCTGGACGAACCCCGCTTCCCGCTGCCCAAGCGGCACCGTCGCTTCCTGGCCTGCGCGGCCGTGGCCGCCTCCGTGGCGCTCGGCGCGCTCGGGGTCGGGGCGACCGTGGAGACCGTCCAGCACGAGGGCGTCGCGACGGCGGCCGCCAGCCGCTGAGCCGGTCACCACCCGCGCCGCAGCCCCTCTAGCGGGGCACCGACCGGATCGGTCAGCGGTGCTCGCGGCGGGAGTGCCGGCCGGTCCTGGTGGCGGGGCGCAGCTCCAGCTCGGCCGCGAGGCGGGCGGCGGGGGCGAGCAGGCTCCAGCCGCCGGTGAGCCGACGCCCCGCGGTCCCCGCCTCGCCCGGGGCGGGCCCGGCCGGGGCGACCTCCTCGCGGGTCGGCGCTATGAGCCGCATGCGGTGCAGCAGGTCGAGCACCTCGCGGCGGAAGGCGGCCCGGTCGGCGAGGTGGTCGCGGCGCCAGCCGGCGGTGTCGCCGTACTCGTCGGCCACATCGCCCAGGATGCCGTCTATCAGGGCCTCCGCGATCGGCACGCCCACGCCCGTCGATCCCCCGTCACCCGACTCCCGCGCGGCGACACCGACGCCCGGTCCCGTCAGGGGCAGCGGCCGCAGCTGGTCGACCAGCCGCTCCACCAGCAGCAGGGCGGCGTGCGCCGGGACGTCGGAGCCGGGCAGCCGCACGTCCGTCAGCTCCCCGGCCGGGTCCAGCAGCGCGATGCCCTCGCGGCGGATCTCGGCCGACAGGCCCAGGAACTCGGCGAACGCCTCGACCTCGCGGTGCCGCGACTCCCAGAGCCACTCGCGTTCCAGCGCGGTGAGCTCGGCCAGCAGGACGACCGGCGTCTCCGCCAGCCGGCGCCGCACGGCCACCGGCACGCTGGTGCGCACCTCTGCGGTGGGCCGTGCCGGGGACCCCGGGGCACCGGACATCGCGGACGAGCCGACGGTCCCACCGTCCGACGCGGCGTCGCCGCTCCAGGCGGACGGGCCGAGCAGCAGCGCGGCGACCAGATCGCGGTCGACCCGCAGCCGCGCGCCCTCACCACCGTCCGGGCCGCCGTCCGGGCCGCCGTCCGTACCAGGGTCCGCGGCGCCGTCCGCGTCCTGAACGGTGAGCACCTGCCAGCGGGTCAGCAGGGCCACGGCCACCGCCACCTCCGCCGGGCCCACCCCAACGGCGGCCGGCGCCCCGGGCGCTCCGGAGGCCTCCGGCAGCTCGGGCAGCGGGTCACCGGCCGGCGCGTCGAGTGGCGACCGCCCGGACGCCGGCGCGGCCAGCCCGGCCTCGACGGCGCCACGGGTCACCCGCGCGCTCAGCCGGTCGGCCGGCCAGTGCGACGGGCCCGCCTCGAGCTCCGCCAGCGTCAGGGTCAGCGCGGCGTACGCCGCGGGGGTCAGTGGCACGCCGTCGAGCTCGACCCGGCGCAGCGTGCCCGGGCCGAGCCCGGCCTTCAGCAGGCGCGCGCAGGTCGGGGTGACGATCAGCCGGTAGCCGAGCAACTCGCCGAACCGGTCGGTGAGCCAGCCCGCATGACGGTGGATCACGGTGAGCGCCTCGGCGTACGGCCCCGCCGCGTTGACCAGCGGATGGGCCATCAGGACCCGGGCCGCGGCCCGCCGCTCGGCGGCCAGCGCCACCTGCCGCGGCCCCGCCGGGTCAGCGGCGTCGGGATCGGCG
>NZ_BAAALF010000398.1:0-2102 GCF_039528135.1 Kitasatospora nipponensis
CCGTTGGTGGGCTTACCTGTGTAGTCCGGATGGTGAGTGGCGATGTCGAAGGTCTTGCGCGCTACGCCGTTGTTGTTGCGGAAGGTGTCGTTCCGGGAGGATAGATCGTGGATTGGCATGAGTTGAAGCAACTCAGAAACCTCGATCACGCGCGGGTCTGTCGCACCCAGCCCCTTCCAGCCGTTGTCTGCCGTGATGGCGCAAGCCAGCAGGATCTCGTCCCAGACCCAGTCGGGGTTTCGGATTGACTTCACCTCAAATCCGGCCCGCTTAAGCCACGCCACGGCTTCCTGGAGGCCGCCATGAAAGGCGTGCGGTCCTAGGGCCTGGCCGTACTCGTATCGGTGGGCTACCCCGGCAATCGCCTTCGAGTCATACTCCTTGGCGTCATGGACGAGAAGGTAGTCCCGAGCCGGACGGTAACCGTATGTGGTCAGGAAGGTCTCCTGGCCCACGCGGTCGTATTCATCGATGGCTTTGAGGACTGACTCGCGCGTGAACTCTCCCTTACGCATGTTGCCCAGCATAGGAGTTGGCCCGAAGGGCAGCGGCAGGCACTGCGCCAGAGGCGAGGCCGCGTCCTAGGCCGCGCCGCTCGCTCTCCACTCGGGGGCATCGGCCTCCTCGTGGAACTCCAGCAGGTGCTCGCCGGCGAAGCGTTCCAGGGCGGTGCGGACTTCGGCGGGGGTGACGTAGAAGAACTCTCGGCGCAGGTTGATGCGGTTCACCCTGCTGGCATCGAACTCCTGGTGCAGGCGGCGTTCTAGGCCCACGGCATCCGCGCTGAAGATCAGCGCGTGTACGTCGAAGCGGAACGGGACCGATGCGTCGCCCAGCTCGTTCACCCGGTCCATGGGTTCCAGCCGCCGGGTCATCCCGATCTTCACCATGTGCTCGCCGAAGGCGCCGATGTTGGAGATCACATAGACGTAGCCGGCCCGGATGTTCGCCTCCCGGTAGTCGACGGCCTGGAGGGCAGCGTCGATCTCGGCGAGTTTGGACTCTAGGTCGTCGATGGATGCCGGATTCGCCAGTGCACCGGAGGCACGTAGTCGCTGGAGGGCGCTCAGGTGGTGGCTGCGCTCCTTGTCCAGCCGGGCCCGCTCGCGTTCGATCTCGCGGTTCAGTGCCTCCTCCTCGCGCTCCTGTGCGCGCAACTCCCGGCGGTACTCTTTCTCCGCCTCCTGCTTGGCGGGGTAGTCAGCCGTCAGCTCCAACTCGCGTACCCGCAGGCGGTGGTACGGGTCGCTGATCCGGATCTGCATGGTCGCGCCGAGCCGGGCGATGGTCTGCCGGGACTTCTCCAGCCGGTCGACCAGGGACTCCAGCCGGTGCGGGCGCATGCTCCGTACTGCGTAGTCGACTTCAGCGTTGTATGCACGCAGCAGCAGCTTGGAGAAGTCCCGCACCATCTTGCGGCCCTCGGCGACGGACCCGTTGACCTGCCAGTTGGTGGCGGACAGCACGGCCTGTCCGCTCCGTGCCATCGTGCTGACGGAGTCCTTCAGGTCCGCGAGCACGGCTTTGTACGCGACCGCGTCCTCCAGCCGGTGCCGATACGCGTAGATCCCGACTTCCTGAAGCATCGCCACATCTTCCGTGAGGACGATGCCCTGCCGTGCGTGCCGGAGTTGTCGTTCGGCCTGTTCGGCCTCCCGCAGCGCCTCGTCCCGCTGGTGCCGTGCTGAGGCCAGTTCCGAACCGAGCTGCTCCGAGGCCCTTTCGGTCTTCTCCAGCAGCAGATCGTCCTGACAGGCTGCGTCGGCTGCCCATGCCGCTCGTTCCAGCGCGGTTTGCTCGCTCAGCCGCTGATGAACGGATCGGAGCCTCTCGGTCTCGGCTGCCAGCTGGACGGCGTCGAGTCCCCAGAGCCGGGTCAGTTGGGCCTGCAGGCTCTCCACCTCCGCCGTCAGCCGGGCGTTCTCGGTGCGCACCTGCTCGGCGTCGGCTTCGGCCTGCCTACGGCGCCGCCCGAACGGGTTGCCGGCTGCACCCGTCGCAGCTGGAGGCTCGCTGGGACGGGACGCAGATGCGGCCTCCGAGCCATCGGGGAGTTCCGTCCACCACTTCCAGCCAGGGGGTGCCGGAGGCAGTGCCGGGTC
>NZ_BAAALF010000399.1:0-2101 GCF_039528135.1 Kitasatospora nipponensis
CGCGGGAGGTCGCGAAGTCGGCGGGCTTGAACTCGGGCAGGCCGGGGGTGGGCGTCACCCAGGCGGCGATCTCCGGATCCAGCAGGCAACTCGCATACTGGCGCGCGGTCTCGTAGATGCCATCGCGTGTCTCCGTCGCGCCGGATACGGTGCCCTGGAGCTGGGCGGCGACCGCGTGGTGGCCGGCGTCGGTCAGCAGGTCCACCGGAGTGCGGTCCGCGGGGGAGGCCAGCCAGGCGAGCACGTCGGTGATCGGGCGCCGGAAGGAAGCGGCGGCCAGGAAGAGCGCTCCGAGGGTGTTGCTCGCGGCGGTTGACCAGAAGTCGCTGCCGTTGGACTCGTCCACGCTGGCGGCGACGAAGTGCCCGGCGAGGCGCTTGGCGCCGGCGAGGTCGCGGGCGTCGGCCAGGATGTCCCACCACATCTCGCGCGGGTGGTGGGCGATCTGCTGCGGGTCGAGCGTCCAGATCGTGCCGACCTTCGCCCGGGCGTCGACCGTCGCGGTGAACGCGTCGTTGGCCGCCTTGTTGCTGGTCAACAGCACGGGCCCGGGGGCGGCGAGGATCGCGGGGATCGCCAGTCCGGAGGTTTTGCCCGAGCGGGGCGCCATGATGGCGACGAACACGTCCTCCCAGGAGCCGCGGACTTCCGCGCGACCAGGCGAGAGGGTGCCGACGAGGATACCCCGGTCGGCCGGCGCGATTTTTTTCGGCTTGAGGTCGGACAGGCTCGGCCGCAGGCTCTTCGCCTTGGCGGTGATCTCCTTGTCCAGCAGCGGAGCGAGATCGGCCTTGCGGGCAAGCCCGTTGTTCGCGCCGCCGCGCCGCCGCAGCACCACGCCGAGCGTGATGCCGGCCAGGAGGGCGGTGAGCAAGCCGGGGACGATCCGTGCCCCGATCTGCATCGTGGTCGGCGCGAGGTGCGGCCACAGGAGCTGCGGGTGCAGGAGGGCGTCGACCGGCTTGAACGGACACCACGGGCCGGTGCCGAGAACGGAGTTGGTGAGGTTGCCGGTCAGCCAGGCGAGGGAGCCGAAGGCGAGGGCGGCGCCGACGAGGCCGAAGAGGAGGTAGAGGAGCGCGTCCGTGCCAGTGGTGGTCGATGGCGCGCTGGTACGCGGAGCAGGCATGGGGAGTCCAGGGGGTGGCGGGCGGGCGGTGGGGCGGGGCGCGCTCGGCTCTGGTGCGGATCACGGCATGGCTCCTTTGCTGGTCGATGGGAGAGGAACGTCTCAGCGCTTGCGCTGCTGGGGCACCTTGGCGGCCGGCACAGCAGCGGTGGTGGTGGGCGGCCGAGTAGTGGCGTCAGCCCGTGCGGCGGCTGGGGACGTCCTCCGCGCGGCGGCCAGGCGCTGCTCGGCGATGTTGTGGGTGGCCCCGGTGTAGCCGACGGCCAGGTCCGGGTCGATTGCAACGGCGAACCCGAGGTCGCTCAGCAGGCTGGATGCCGAGGATGCCGCGAGGCGCTGGTCCGGGTCGGCCATCTCCTTGGGGAGTCGGTAGGAGACGGGGTCAGCCGAGTCGAGCGGGGCGGTGAAGCCGCAGGAACGGAGGATTTGGTGGGCCGGTTCGGGCAGGCTGGTGCGGCAGTGGGCCCAGACCAGGCCGTCGGCCCAGCGCAGGATCTCGACGTCGGTGCCGTGGTCGTCGGTGAGGTTGCCCATCGGATGCTCCTTGAGATGGCGGGATCGGGTCAGCGGGTGCACGGCGTGCGGCAGGCGGGCCCCGGCTGCGGTGCGGGCGTGAAGGAGTTGGGCCTGGTGCCCGTGTTGGAGGAGGGGCCACCGATGGCGGCGCGGTCGGTCTGCGCGCTGGTGGTGGGCAGGTGGTGGCGGCAGTACCAGCCGCTGATCTCGGTGAGGAATCCGAGGATCCGCCGGTTTGGTGCGGCCGGAAATCGCCTGGTAAGAGCCAGGCCGCTCGTCTCAGAAGTGGGGGTTCTCGACCGGCCGGTCCCGCTCCGTTGCCGCCTTCAGCAGCTCGGTGAGATCGCCAGGCTCGGAGGCACGCTGGTCGATCCACCAGCCGGCGCGGGTGATGGTGCGGCCTGCGTCCTCGATCCCCTCCCACTTGGCCCCGCTGGTGTCCCCTTCGAGGACGAG
>NZ_BAAALF010000400.1:0-2085 GCF_039528135.1 Kitasatospora nipponensis
GTGAACACCTGCCGCCAGTCGGGTTCGGTGAGCACGGCGCGCGGGACGATCACCCCCTCTTTGATCTCTCGTTTGGATGGATTCCCTTCCCGTACCCGCACGTTGGCGGGTGTGGGTCGGTATCGGTCGGCCATTCGGTCTCCTCTCGGCATCGTGTCCGGGATGCCGGGCTGCCCAAAAACGGTCACAGCTCCGGCGAGAGTTTTTTGCCTCCCGCCCGCGCTTTGGGCCCCGGGAGGGGAGTCACCCCCCTGGGCAACGCCCCTGGTCAGGGCCTCGGAGGGGCTTGACGCGCTCGCTGGCCCATCCTCCGGGCTGGTGAACGGCCGTCTCGCGGCTGTGACACGACGTGCACAGCGGGCGGAGCCGTGACCAAGCGTCAGGATCGGGCACGCCTCGGGCGACCAGCGATCGGCGCGACTCGGGGAAGTGGTCAGCCACCACCGCAGCGCGAGCACAGAGCAGACACCACGGGTGCGCGTAGATGAACGCCTTCCGGATGCGTGGCCAGCGAGGGCCGTACGCGCTTCCGCCTGGTGTCTCGCGCTGTGCGTCCGCCTCGGCCTGGTGGCGAGGGCAACGACCACCAGTGGTCAGCTCGGGGCACCCGGGCACCGAGCATGGGGGGCGAGGCTTTCGCGGCATGGCGCTCCAAGAGTCGCGGGCTTGTGACGCCGGTTGCATGATTTATTTATGGACATGACGCCCGATTTGGCAAAGCAATGCGCGGTAATCATTCCGGCATTAAGTATCGCCATTGCCGTCCAGATTAACGCTGCACATGCAGAGCTGCAACGAAAAGACAAGAAAGCTCACGCCCTTCGACAGAAGGCCCGCTTGGAGAATTTAAAGTACGAGAGCGGATCCGTAGAGGCGGAAACGATTAGGGAGTCTCACCAGCACTTCCAGCCATGGGTCGTCGCCGGAATCTTTGCTTACTTCTATGCGGGGGGCGCAGGTCATGCAGTAATGCTTTGCTTGAGATTTTTGGCAAACAGTCCCGGACCCGATCCCGGGAGTTGGAATGCGGCGTATCTCGTTACCATCGTGGGGGTGGGTTTCGTTGGAGCCTTGGCAATTCCCTTTGTGAAGTTCATCGAAATTACCGTCTATCGCCACGAAAGTAGAAAATTGGCCCTGAAGAGCATCGAAGAAAAAGAAGACAAACTAGACTAATAGATGACTTCAAAGTCTTCACTTGTCTTGAGCCTGTGGCAGGCCCTACAGAGCGCCCACACGTTCGCGTCTGTGTCCTCGCCACCGAGGGCGAGCGGGGTCCGGTGGTCTATGTCGACCAGCTCGGCGGGGAAGTCCTCGCCGCACAGCTCGCACCGTGCCGAGCCCGCTCGGTCGACCAGCCGGCGAAGCCTCTCGGTGCCGCTGTGGTGGCGTGAGACCAGCCGTTGCAGCCGTCTACGGGCTCGAACACTCGGACGCGCTTCGTAGGCCGTGTGATGGGCTCTACAGCGCCCCCGGTGCGTCGGTGCGTCGGGGCAGTCGATACAGCGCACGATGCCCCCTGGTTGGTAGTTGGGTCCTGGTGCCCGCCCCCGGACTCGAACCGGGATGACACGCGCCGTGGTTGGCGCGCTGCCTCGCCGTTTGGGCTAGGTGGGCTCTGTGTGGCAGGCGAACCGCTTCACCCCTGCCTCGGACACCCCGGAGCTTCCGCCGTTGGTGTCGTTCCTGTTGGTCCTAGTGCCCCTCGCGGGGCGGTGGGGACCGCACTCGGTTAGTCCCTTTCGGTGCGCCCTGGCGGACGCCGTTACTCGGGCTGGTGCGGTCCCCTCGCTCTGCCTCACGACTCCGGCGGGACTACCGGCGGGTTGATCGGTCGGCCGTCCGACTGCCTCGGTGTCACGTCGACGGCCAGCAGCCGGCCGGGGGCGTGGGGGGCGCGCATCGATTGGACACCTCGCGGCATCGGCGACCCACCGTTGGTTACTGGCAGGCCAGTTGGAGAGTCGGACCACACGGGCCACCCCTGCGCATCGCGGGGAAAGTACGGATAGGTCCCGTCCGGGCCGGGGTCGAGTGCGTCAACGGCCATGTCAGTCTGCCGCTTCGATGTAGGCGGTTCGCTTG
>NZ_BAAALF010000401.1:0-2083 GCF_039528135.1 Kitasatospora nipponensis
GCAACCGACGCACCGGACGGACCGGCGCCCCGCCCAGGGGACGACCCGCGGGCCGCCCCCCCCCCCCCCCCCCGCCCCCCCGGCCGCCGACCAGCAGCAGCACCCCGACCAGCAGCACCAGCAGTCCCCCGGGCAGCCGCCGCACCCCACGCCGCCGGCGGCTCCCGGCTGGCCGGGCGCGGACCCGCAGTCCTACCAGGTCGCGCCGCCGCAGCAGCCGTACCAGGACCAGCAGTACCCGGGCCAGCCCTATCCCGGCCAGTCCGCCGCCGGCCAGCCGCAGCACCAGCAGCCGCCGCAGCCCGGCCAGCCCTACCCCGCCGGCTACCCCGGCCCCGGCTACCCGGGCTACCCGCAGCCGGGCGGGCCGCAGGCCACCGGCCCGCAGGCCGGTCCGGACGCCGGGCAGGCGCCGCCCGGCCCCGGCGCGCCCTGGGCCCAGCAGCCTCCGCTCCCCCAGCCGGGCCAGCCGCAGCAGCCCGCCCCGCAGCAGCCGGGCGTCCCCCACCAGGGACTGCCGCCGCACGGCCCGCCGCCGCACGGCGGGCAGCCGCCGACCGGTCCGGTGGCTCCGCTGGACCCGCGCCAGGGCGTCCACCCGCACCCGGGCGCCGTCCAGCCGCGTGTCGTCCAGCCCGGTGCCGTCCCGCCCGGGCCCCCGCAGCCCGGGCAGCAGCAGCCCCCCACGGGTCAGCCCGGGCAGGTCCCCGGCCAGCAGCCCTACCCGGCGCCGGTCAGCTACCCGCACCAGCAGGCCGTCCCGCAGGCGCCGGCCGCCTTCCAGCAGCCCGGTGGCCAGCAGCCGACCGCCCAGGGCGCCCCGCTGGGCTACACCGCCGCGGTCGAGCTCTCCTCGGACCGCCTGCTGCGCAACCAGCCCAAGCAGCAGCGGCAGGCCCCGCGGATCAAGTTCGGCGGCAAGGCCGCGCAGGCCGAGCGCGAGCGCAAGCTGGGCATCATCCGCACCCCGGTGATGAGCTGCTACCGGATCGCGGTGATCAGCCTCAAGGGCGGCGTCGGCAAGACCACGACCACCACCTCGCTCGGGGCCACCCTGGCCAGTGAGCGCCAGGACAAGGTGATCGCGATCGACGCCAACCCGGACGCCGGCACGCTGGGCCGCCGGATCAAGCGGCAGACCGGAGCGACCATCCGCGACCTGGTGACCGCGATCCCGCACCTGCGCAGCTACATGGACATCCGCCAGTTCACCTCGCAGGACCTCAACTCCGGTCTGGAGATCCTGGCGAACGACGTCGACCCGGCGGTCTCCACCACCTTCAACGACTCCGACTACCGCCAGGTGATCGACGTGCTGGGCCGCCAGTACCCGATCATCCTGACCGACTCGGGCACCGGCCTGCTCTACAGCGCGATGCGCGGCGTGCTCGACCTCGCCGACCAGCTGATCATCGTGGCGACCCCGAGCGTGGACGGCGCCAGCAGCGCCAGCACCACCCTCGACTGGCTCTCCGCGCACGGCTACGCGGACCTGGTCCAGCGCAGCATCACGGTGGTCTCCGGGGTCCGCGAGACCAGCAAGATGATCCGGATCGAGGACATCGTCGCGCACTTCGAGACCCGCTGCCGCGGCGTCGTGGTGGTGCCCTTCGACGAGAGCCTGGCGGCCGGTGCCGAGGTCAACCTGGAGATGATGCGGCCCAAGGTGCGCGAGGCGTACTTCGAGCTGGCCACCCTGGTCGGCGAGGACATCATCCGCGCCCAGCAGACCGCGGCGGCCGGCGGCTGGCAGCAGCAGGCCGCCCAGCAACAGCAGCAGCAGTGGGCCGGCCAGCCGGGCCAGCCGCCCTACGGCCAGCCGCCGCAGGAGCCCGGCCAGCCCTGGGGCAACCCGCAGGCCGCCCCGCCGGCCGGCCAGCCCTGGACCCAGCAGCCCGTGCAGCCCGGGCCGGTGCCGGGCCAGCAGCAGCCGCCCTACGGCGCGCCCCAGCCGGGCCAGCCCGGCGGCTACGGCTACCCGCAGCCGGCGCCCGGTCAGCAGCAGCCGCCGCAGGGCTACGGGTACCCGCCGCCCCAGCAGTGAGCCGCCGTCAGCGCGGCGGCCCCCGCACCCCTCCGGAGG
>NZ_BAAALF010000402.1:0-2082 GCF_039528135.1 Kitasatospora nipponensis
CCGTCGTCGTGCGTGAGGACGTGCCCGGCGACAAGCGCCTGGTCGCCTACGTGGTCCTCGCCCACGGTGAAGTTGATGAACGGAAGCCTGTTCTCGCGGAGTTCGTGGCACAGCGACTGCCGGAGTACATGGTGCCCTCGGCGGTGGTGGTGCTCGATTCGCTGCCAGTGACGAGCAACGGCAAGGTGGACCGCAAGGCCCTGCCGGCACCCGAGTACACGCCGGGCAGCGGCCGCGAACCGGCCAACCCGCAGGAGAGGGCCCTGTGCGAGGCGTTCGCCCAGGTCCTCGGCCTCGAGAAGGTCGGGGTTGACGACGACTTCTTTGCACTAGGCGGTCACTCACTGCTCGCCACCCGGTTGGTCAGCCGGATTCGCGCCGCGCTCGGGGTTGAGGTGGAGCTGCGTGCGCTGTTCAAGGCGCGGACCGTGGCAAAGCTCGTAGGTCAACTTGGAAGTCAAAAGTCAGCTAGGCCGGCGTTGCGGCCGATGCGTAACCAGGAGGAGTCCTGATGATTCCGTTGTCGTTCGCGCAGCGCCGCCTGTGGTTCATCGGGCAGCTTGAGGGGCCGAGTGCGGTTTACAACCTTCCCACGGCGCTGCGGCTGTCGGGTGAGGTGGACCGGGAGGCTTTGGGCGCGGCGCTGCGGGATGTGCTCGGTCGGCACGAGGTGCTTCGCACCGTCTTCCCGATCGTGGATGGTGAGCCACACCAGCGGATTGTGGCTCTTGACGAGTTGGTGTGGGGACTGGAGGCGGTTGAGCTCGCGGCAGCGGACCTGGCTGGTGCCGTGGCCCGGGCGGCCGGGTATGCGTTCGACTTGTCGGTCGAGATCCCTATCCGGGCCTGGCTGTTCTCAGTTGGCGCCGAAGACCACGTACTGGCTCTGACGGTCCATCACATCGCTGCCGACGGGTGGTCGATGGGGCCGTTGGCTCGGGATCTCTCGATGGCCTATGCGGCGCGTTGTGAGGGGCGGGCGCCGCAGTGGGTTCCGCTTCCGGTGCAGTACGCGGACTACGCGCTCTGGCAGCAGGAGCTGTTGGGTGACGCGCAGGACCCGGAGAGCGTGCTGTCACGGCAGGTCGCCTACTGGCGCGCGGCACTGGCTGAACTACCGGAGGAGCTGGAGCTACCGCTCGACCGGCCACGTTCCGCGGTGGCGAGCCACCAGGCGCATCGGGTGCCGCTGGAGATTCCGGCCGAGGTGCACGCGCGGCTGGTGGAGGTGGCGCGGGCCGAGGGCGTGACGATGTTCATGGTGTTGCAGGCCGCCCTCGCGGTGCTGCTGTCGCGCCTGGGTGCAGGCACGGACATTCCGATCGGTGCGGCGGTGGCCGGCCGTACCGACGAGGCGCTGGATGATCTGGTCGGGTTCTTCGTCAACAACCTGGTGATGCGCACCGACCTGTCGGGCGACCCGACCTTCACCGAGGCACTGGCCCGGGTTTCCGAGGCCGGCTTGTCGGCTCTCGCCAACCAGGATGTGCCGTTCGAGAAGCTTGTGGAAGAACTCGCCCCGGCGCGATCCCTGTCGCGCCACCCGCTGTTCCAGGTGATGCTCACCGTGCAGAACACGGGGCGGGCCGCGTTGAGCCTCCCGGGTGCGCGCGCCGGGGCGGTGCCTGCCGAGTTGTCGGCCAGCCTGTCGGTGGCCAAGTTCGACCTGGACATCAGTGTGGGCGAGGCCTTTGATGACGAGGGTCGTCCGGCGGGCCTGCGTGGGGCGGTGATCGGGGCGGCTGACCTGTTCGACGCCGAGTCGGTGGAGCGCATCGCGGAGCGGTTGGTGCGGGTGGTGGGCGTGGTGTCCGCGGATCCGCGGGTGCGGGTGAGTGCGGTGGATGTGTTGGAGGAGGTGGAGCGTCGTCGGGTGCTGGTGGAGTGGAACGAGACGGCGGGTGTGGTGGTGGGGTCGTCGGTGCCGGAGGTGTTCGCGGCGCAGGTGGGGCGGACGCCGGGGGCGCCGGCGGTGGTGGGTGATGGTGTTGTGCTGTCGTACGCGGAGTTGGATGAGAAGGCGAATCGGCTGGCGAACTACCTGGTGGCTCAGGGGGTGGGGCCGGAGTCGGTGGTGGCGGT
>NZ_BAAALF010000403.1:0-2077 GCF_039528135.1 Kitasatospora nipponensis
GCCAGCCGTTGGTGTCGGCCCAGTCGTTGGCGAGGTTGCCGTTGGTGTCGACGAACGCGACGTGGTCGCCGGCGGCACTCATCGACACCGGCGAGGTCCGGCCCGCCGGCGGGGGCGGCGTCGTGTAACCACTGGGCGTGACGTAGGCGGTCACCGTCATGCCCATGTTGTTCTGGTAGCTGCCCACCGGGACCTGTCCGGAGCTGACCGATTCGTTGACCACCCTGGAGGTCTTGGCGAACGTCGCCTCACCCTGGCCGCTGGTCCCGCCGAAGTCGCCGTTGGTGAGCTGGATCGAGCCGTCCGAGTTGACGGCGGTCACGATGCCGACGTGGCTGCTGCCGAAGACCGCGGCGTCGCCCGGTTGCGGCCGGTAGCCGCTGTCGGAGTGGACCGTGCTGCCGTTGGACGAGGCGGCGCTCACGAAGGAGCTCGCGGCCGCCGTGATGCCGGTGGTGTTCAGGCCGTTGTTCTGCCAGACCCACTTGGCGAAGTCCGCGCACCAGTACTCGGGGACTCCGGCGTAGCCCTGGCAGCTGCCGTTGAAGGCGGAGCCCCCGAGGCTGTTGTTCGATGAGTTGACGGTCGAGCAGGAGCCGGCGCCCTTGCCGACATTGGCCAACGCGAGAGCGGCGACGTCCGAGGGGGTACTGGCCGACGCGGCGGTGCCGGCGGCCATCACGACGGCCGGGGTGAGGACAGCGGCCGCGGTGAAGGCGCACAGGGCACGGCGGAGGGAGGAAATCGACATGGAGGTCTCCGGATTTCGGTATTCAGGCAGGGTGATGGGATGAGATGGAGCTGATCCGCGTAGGGGATGGTGCGGTGCGGTCCGCCCGATCGGGCCGGCGGACCGGTGGTGCGATGACGCGTCCGCCGGGCGAGGTCAGCCGATCCGGCTCGGTGTGGAGCTGAGAGCGAGCTCGCGGTGTTCGCCGGTGTCGATTGCGTAGAGCATCGCGAAGGCGTCCTTCGTGGAGTTGCGGGTCGAGAGCGTGAGCCGGTACTGGAAGGTGCGACTGCCGTGTGCGGACAGTGCGACCCCGGGTCCGGCGTAGGAGGACGGTGAACCGCCGTCGCCGTTCGGCATCGTGACGTCGTGCCACAAGCCGGTGGCCGGGTCGAGCAGTTGGAGTGATCCGTCGGCGCAGTTGCAGGGGCCGCCCACGAGTTGGAACAGCGGGGCGACGGACGGGTAGTCGGTCGCCGTCGGGTTGGTGAGCACGGCGGTGAAGTCGACCGGTTGCCCGCCGGGGGTGAGTGCGGTCGGGAATCCGGCCAGGCTGGCGCTCAGCACCTGGGTCTGCGGTTGGCCGGGCACCGGCGGCGTGGTGGAGGACGGTGCGCCGGTCGGCGGGCTGGACGGGACCGGAGCGGAGGCCGTGGGGGCCAGGCCTGCCGTGGCCGGGCGGGTGGGCGAGGAGGACGGGGGCGGTGGGGTCGTGGCCGGGGCGGCCGGTGAGGACGAGGGTGAAGCCGTCCCGGCCTGCGCGGCGGCGGAGGACGATGGTGAGGACGGCCGGGGTGCGGCGGTCGGCGTGCTCGCTGCTGCCGCAGGCACCGCGCCGGCGGGCGCCGCCGGCGCGGTGGTCGCCACCTTGACCTGCTCCAGGGCCGCCGCGTGCGTTCCGGTGCCCAGCATCGTCAGACCCACCGCACCGGCGGTGACGACGGCTCCTGCCGTCACCGCCACCGCAAGGCGGGAACTTCGAACGGAGAACTTGACTGCACGCATGGCGAAGTGACTCCTAGGAGAGCGAAGCGGGTGACGGTCCGGGCGGGCACGGTGGGCCCCGGCGTCGGGCGAGAGGTGCTGGTGGCGCCGCAGGGCAGCCGGGTCGGGCTTGCGGGACAGGACGACCGGGGCCGTGTGTCGGCGCATGGTCGCCGCACCGCGGTGCGGGGCGGCCGAGCCGCGTGCCGCACTCGCCCTGCTGGACGGCGCCGTACGCGAGGCCCTGGAACGGTGGGTGATCTCCTTGTCGGACGGGACTGGTGTCATAGCCGGTTTCACGTCTCACAGTTGACGCTCTGTCCGGTTGCCGTCCGGGCTTCTTCCCTGCCGGCGATCACCAGT
>NZ_BAAALF010000404.1:0-2075 GCF_039528135.1 Kitasatospora nipponensis
TGACCTGCTCCAGCACCTTGCTGTCCGCGAGCAGGGCGCCCAGGTGGGCGACCGAGGTGGCCGCGAAGGCGGTCAGCAGGCCGCGGGCCCGTCCGGCGAGGCGACCGGAGGTGGTCGTCGTGCGGGTGGCGTGGCTGTTCAGCATGCGGTGGTGCCCTCCGGGCTGGTGGGAGGCCCGGGCTGCCAGCCCGGGCCCCTGGTGAGATGACGGACCCGGTCGCGCCAGGTGTCGGCGGCGGCCAGGTCGCGGGCGATCGCGGTGTACTCGTGGGTGGCGACCCGCAGGGGGTTGTACGAGTCGAGGTTCTTGGTCAGGCCGTAGACCGGGCGGACCGTCTCGGGGGTGAAGGAGTGGAACAGCCGGTCCCAGACGATCAGGATGCCGCCGAAGTTGCGGTCCAGGTAGCCGCCCTGCGAGGCGTGGTGCACCCGGTGGTGGGACGGCGTGTTGAGGACCAGTTCGAGGGGCGCGGGCAGCCGGTCGATCCGCTCGGTGTGGATCCAGAACTGGTACACCAGGCTGACCGAGGTGCAGAAGGCCAGCGCCGCCGGGTGCACGCCCGCCAGGACCATCGGGACGTAGAAGACCCAGCTGGTGGCGCCGGTCCACGGCTGGCGCAGCGCGGTGGAGAGGTTGTACCGGCGGCTGGAGTGGTGCACCACGTGGCAGGCCCAGAGCACCCGCACGACGTGGTGCCCGCGGTGCTGCCAGTAGTAGCAGAAGTCCTGCGCCAGCAGCATCGGCGGCAGCGTCCACCAGGTCACCGGCAGGTGCACGGGAGCCACCGCGTACAGCGCGGAGTAGACCAGCACGATCGGGATCCGCCAGCCCGCGTCGAACAGCAGGCTGCCCGCGCCCATGGTGAGGCTGGTGGCGGTGTCCTTGGCACGGTAGCCCTGCTGGTCCTCGTCGGGCCGCAGCCGGAAGGAGACCAGCTCCACCACGGTGAGCAGCACAAAGGCCGGTATCGACCAGAGCACGACGGGGGGCAGGTTCGGCATGTCCGGCACGATAGGCGACCCCGGCGGGCACCGGAAGGGGTTGTTACCCACGCGTAGCCCCGGCCGGCGCCGCCGCCCGCCCCACCCGGCACGGCGGGCCCGTCCTGACGCACCGCTACGCCGCGCCGCCGGTCGCCGGGGCGGGGGCGGCGGCGGGGGTCGGGCCGGGTCAGTGCCCCTGCCGGCGGGCCGCGCTGACGGTGAGCCGGGTGGGTGGGCGGCCGCTCGCGCGGCACCGTCCACCGGGCCCCACCGGGGTCAACTAGGCTGTTCCCCGACATGGCGGAACGGGATGGGAATCGCCGGGTGCGGAGCGGTCGCCCGGTGGCACGGCGGAGGGGCGCGTGAACGGGGGCGGGGCGCTGGAGAGCACGGATCTGCCCACCGGCGTCGGGCCGGCCGGCGTGGCCGCAGCGGCCGACCGCGGTCCGCTGGACCGTGTCGGAGCCCTGGTGACGCTGCTGGGGTCCGACCGCGGCCCGGCCCCGAGCGCCGACCACCGCGCGGAGCACCGCACCGAGCACCGGTCCGAGCAGCACGCCGGGCTGGCGACGGCGCCCGGTCCCGGCGTCACGCTCACCCGGCGCCCGGCTGCCGCGACCGTCCCGCACGGCCGCGCCGAGTCGCCGCTGCGGGGGACCGGGCCGGCCGAGGGGCGCGGCGCCGAACGGGTCGCCGAGAGTGCGGGAGCGCCGACGGGTGGGCCCTTGACGGATGGGCCCACGGTGGATGGGCCCACGGTGGGTGGGCCCTTGACGGGTGGGCCCTCGGCGGGTGGGTCGAACGCCGCCCTGCTGCGGCTGGCCCGCCGCCTCGCCCGGTCCGGGGAGTGCGCCGCCCACGAGCTCTTCGCCGACGCCTTCGGGCTCTTCGGCGCCCGGCACTTCGGCGTCGCGCCGGGCCAGGACACGGCCGACCGGGCCGAGGTGAGCTGGTGGCACGGGCCGACGGTCCGCCAGCCGCTGGTGGCGGCGCTGGCCCTCGCCCGCCCGCGCGCCACCCGCACCCGCCGGCGAGCGGGTGGCCCCGGCGCCGGACCGGCCGGCGGCGCGGAGCCCTCCCCGGCGCCCGAG
>NZ_BAAALF010000405.1:0-2039 GCF_039528135.1 Kitasatospora nipponensis
GCCACCGGCCGGCGCCCGGCGCCCAGCGGTTCAGGAACGCGTCCACCTGGTCGGCGTCCATGGTCCGGGCGTTGGAGAACGAGCCGTCGTCGGTGGCGGTGCGCACGGTGCCGTCCGCCTTCAGGACCACCAGCGCGGGGATCCCGCTGTTCCGCAGGTCGACGTAGTCGGCCGCGAGTTCGAGGTTGTGGTCGAACTGGCCCACGTCGACGGGGACCACGAGGTAGTTGCGCTGAAGCACCGGCGCGACACCCGGGCCACCGAAGACCTGGTCCAGCGCCCTGCAGTCGGGGCACCAGTTGGCGCCGAAGTCCAGCAGGACCTCGCGGTGGTCCGTCGCCGCGGTGGTCAGCGCCGCCTTGATGTCGGCCTTCGCGTCCCGGGTCGCGTCGTAGCCCGCGGGCACCGGCTCACCGGCCGCCGTGGGCGCAGCGCTCGCCGGGGTCGCGGTGGCGAGCGGCGTGGTCGGGGACGGTGCCGTGGTCGGCGACGCGGTCGGTGCCGTGGCGACCGGCGGCGCCGAGGTCGCCGGGTCCGCCGTCGCGGAGAGCCTCGCCGTTCCGCTCGTGCCGGCCCCGCAGCCGGCGGTGAGTGCGACGGCCGCCGCGACGGCAGCCAGAACCAGGCGTACGTGACGCATGTGCTCCCCCTGTGATCGATCACACCCCGCGGTGATCACTCGCAGGAGAATAGCGTCACCGGGCGCACGGCACGCCGCCCGGGCCCGCCGCCACCGTCCCGGCCACGCCGCGGGCCGAGCGGACCGGCCGCGGGCTCAGTAGCGCAGGCTCAGCTGCTCCCCGAGCTCGCGGAAGCCCAGCGCCCGGGCCACCCGCCGGGACGCGGCCGGCCGGGCCCGCCACTGGGGCAGCAGGCCGGCCTCGAGCGCGTGCGTCACGGCGGCGGAGGCGACCTGCCGGGCCAGTCCACGCGAGCGGTGGGCCGGGTCGGTGAGGACGCAGAGGTGGGCCGCGCCACCGGGCCAGCTGCGGTAGCCGCAGGCCGCGACCGCCACCGGAGCGCCGTCGGCCCGCTCGCCGTCGACCACGGTGAAGACCGGCGAGGTGACGTCGGCCAGGCCGCACTCGTCGCGGTCCTCCTGGCCGGCGCGGGCCAGCAGTTCCTGGATCGCCCGGTGGCCGGCCGGCAGGGCGACCACCGCCCGCGCGGGTCCGGTCACCGGGCGGAACAGCTCCGCCGAGAGGTACCCGAGCCGGGCCGGGCCGAGGACCTCGCGCGGCGGTGCGAGCGCGCCCAGCCGCAGCGGGTCGGCGAGCGCGGCGGCGGTCAGCACGGCGGCCGCGCGGCGCAGTTGCTCGGCGACGGCCTCGGTGGGCGCGGTCAGCAGCGCGGTGTCGCCCAGCCGGACCACCCCGGCCCAGCCGGGCGGGCAGAGACCCGACCCGGGTGCCACCTCGACGGTGACGGGGGCGCCCGGGTAGGCGGTCGACGGGACGCCGGCCAGGACGGTCCAGAGCCGCTGGGCGCGGGCCAGAAGATCATCACTCATGCGGGCATGGTGGCACGGCGCCCCCGGCCCGCTCCCCCGGTTTTCCGGCTCGCGGTCGCCGCCGGACCGGTCGGGCCGGGCGGGGTCACTCGGGGGCCGGGCGGGGTCACTCGGGGGCCGGGCGGGGCGGTCAGGCCGCGGTGAGGGCCTCGGGGACCGTCAGCTCGCCCGCCACCAGCTCCACCGTGCGCCCCACCAGGGGCGCCGGCTCGGTCAGCAGGCCGGCGAGGACGGCTGCCACGTCCGCCCGTGGGACGGCGCCGCGTCCGGTCGAGTCGGCGATCCGGACCCGTCCGGAGCCCGGTTCGTCGGTCAGCCGGCCCGGGCGCAGCACCGTCCAGTCCAGGTCACCGCGGGCGCGCAGGTCGTCGTCGGCCGCGCCCTTGGCGCGCAGGTAGGCGCCGAAGACCGGGTCCGCGCCGTCCCCGGCCCGGGCGTCGGCGCCCATCGAGGAGAGCATCAGGTACCGGCGCACCCCGGCCACCCGCACTGGTACGACTACGCCTGCACCGTCGTCTACATGTCGCAC
>NZ_BAAALF010000406.1:0-1674 GCF_039528135.1 Kitasatospora nipponensis
CTACGTCAGTCACAGGAGAAGCGAGACAGTATGAGATAACGCCAACTTAATTGCCAGAATGGATAGTTGACGCTGAAATGGCCTGCTCCGCCTCAACGGCAAGCGACTGCTCGTCTTCGTCGTCGTGTTCGGCGTTCTCGTAGTGGAGGAGCCGGCACCCATACCGGTGCTGAGGCCCAAGAGGTCGCGGGCGGGGACGGTTGGGGCGAGCGGTGTCCGCATCGAAGCCGTCTTCCCCAGCTTCGTCCGGGTACTCGGCGAGCAACTCCTAGGCCGTGTTTTAGAAGGCGTCGAAGGTGCCTCTGGTTGGCCGTCCGGGGAAGCTTCGGGCGGCCAGCCAGAGGATGAGGTCGCGCGCGATCGTGTGGATGCTGGTCTCGGTGACCACGTCGTGTTCGCGACGGCTCGCGTCACGGCGGACGATCTCGTATCCGCCCTTGTCGAGGACAGCGACCGAGAGGTACCAGATCGGGTCGTCCTCGTCGGGCTGGATGACGACGAACGTGTTGTCGGTGTCGTTGAGATCGTCGACCAGCATGAAGATGGCGTCTTCGGACGGGTCGTCGATGTGGTCGCCGTTCTCGCTGTCGGCGCAGTAGTAGTCAGCGGCCACCGGTCTCTCCCCTGTGCGACACCCCGCTCCGGGCTCGCGGCCAGCATGGCACGCGAGCCCCACACATCGTTTCTCACAGCCACTGGTTGACCGCGGCGACGAGGACGGCCGCCTCGAAGCGGACGGCGAGTTTGTCGAACCGGGTGGCCACCGCCCGGTGCTGCTTCAACCGGTTGATGCCGCACTCGACGGCATGGCGGCCCTTGTAGTCCTCTCGGTCGAAGTGGGGCGGACGTCCCCCGCTCGCGCCGCGCCGCTTGCGGTTACGGATCTGGTCGGCCGGCTCCGGGATGGTGCACAGGATGCCGCGTCTGCGCAGGTAGGCGCGATTGGCCTTGGACGAGTACGCCTTGTCGCCGCGCACTCGAAGCGGCAGGGTGCGGGGGCGGCCGGGCCCGGTCCGGGGCACGCGTATCGCGTCGAGCACCGCTTCGAACTGCGGTGAGTCCCCGCGCTGGCCGGCCGTGACGAGGAGGGACAGCGGCTTCTGCCGTTGCTCGCAGGCCAGGTGAATCTTGGTCGTGAAACCGCCTCGCGACCGGCCCAGTCCGTGGTCCGCGGGCTCCTTGCCCACGCCGCCTGGCGGCTCCTTCTGCGCGGCCCCGTCCCGCCGGGCGCCAGCGGCGTGTTGGTGGGCTCGGCAGATCGTGGAGTCGACGTTCACTTCCCAGACGATCAGCCCCGCCGCATCGGCCCGCGTCTGCAGGCCAGCCAGGATCTGCTGCCAGATGCCCTGACGCTGCCAGCGGCGGAACAGGCCATAGATCGTCTGCCAGGGTCCGTACTCCGGCGGAACGTCCCGCCACGGAGCTCCCGTCCGCACCCGCCACCGAATCCCGTTGACCAGCCTGCGGCGCGACCTCGCCGGACGACCCACCCCGGCCATCGGCAGCAACGGCTCCAGCACAGCCCACTGATCATCCGACAGATCCCCACGCCCCATCCACAGAGCCTGGCATCACGCCGGACGACCTTCCAAAACAGCCCCTAGTCGCCGTCCTGGCCCGGCCCGAAGGTCGGCCCATGAGATCTGCATCACCGGCCCCGGGGGGGGGGGTGGC
>NZ_BAAALF010000406.1:1684-2032 GCF_039528135.1 Kitasatospora nipponensis
AGCCCCTAGTGCCTGCAGGAGTTGGTTCGCCTTCGTGGCGTTTCCGTCGTACCACTCGGCCGTGGTTTCGGTGGAGAAATCCGGCCCCGGGTGCAGGCTCGTGAGGCGAAACAGTCTGGCCTGCTCCTCGGAAAGCGCTCGGTAGGACAGTTCGAAGGCTGCTGTCACCGCGCGCTCCTCCCGGCGCAGTACACAGAGCCTGGAGTGGGCGTCCTCCAGCTCCAGGCGGAGGTGGGACAGCGGTCTGGTTGGTGCGTCCACAAGCAGGGAGGCCAAGATACGGAGAGCCAGCGGCAGACCGCCGCAGATGGCGTCCCGTGGAGTGGTGGAGCGGGGATCTTGGAGGGA
>NZ_BAAALF010000407.1:0-2029 GCF_039528135.1 Kitasatospora nipponensis
GCCAAAAGGCTTCTTTCCCCGGCTTTCCGGACATCGGTAACCGGTTGTACTCCCCAATAGTTGGCGAACTATCATTCGATCCTCTGATCATCTTGTGCAGGTGGGGGTCCGCCCAATGAAGTTGTCCCGTGTTTCGGCCGTCCTGACGGCGGTGGCTCTCGCCCCGGCGATCCTGTTCCCCGCCTCGGCCAACGCCGCCGACGGCCCGGCGCCCACCGGCACCCCGACCGGCGCCCCCACCCCGGGCCGGCCGACCGCGCCGGCCTCGACCGTGCCGACCGACGGCCGCCCCAGCGCCGGGCCCAGCCTGGCCCCGGGGATCGCCGGCGCCCGTCCCGGCAGCGGCACGACCGGCTCCGCCACCCCGGCGCCCGGCCCCTCCGGCCCGGTGGGTCCCACCGACCCCACCGGCCCCACCGATCCCGCGGACCCGACCGGCACACCCTCCCCCGGCCCGACGGGCGGCCCGGGTGACGGCCCGACCCCCGATCCCGGCGACGGTCCGAGCACCGACCCGGGCGCCGGTACCGATCCCGGCACCGGCCCGGTCACGGGCACCGACCCGGTCACGGGCGCCGGCAAGCCCACGCCCCCCGGTGTCGTGCCGCCCCCGCGCCGCCCGGCGCCGCGCCCGCTGCCCACCCCGGCCCCGGATCCGGACGCCACCCTCACGCCGGGCGCCAAGACCCCCGCGCCGCCCGTCCAGGACGCCCCCGCGGACCTCCCCGGGGACCCCGACGCCCCCGTCCTGGTCGGCCAGGGCGGCCTGCTGGACCCGGCCGGCGTGGGCCGCCGGTACACCGTCACCCTGACGGTGACCGAGCCGCTGGCCGCCGTGGAGATCGAACTGCGCCTCGGCCGGGCCGACGCCACCGCCGGCGCGATGGCCTGGAGCACCCTGCCCGGCGCCCGGGTGACGCTGCACCAGGACGGCTCCACGGTGCTCTACCGCTTCGCGCCGCAGCCCGGCGAGGACGTCCAGCCCGGCCTCTACACCTTCACCGTCCAGGACGCCCGCGCCGCCACCCCCGGGGTGCGCGACGCGGGCACCGGCTGGACGGCCTCCGGGTTCGCGCTGCGCCACCCGCACGCGGTGGTCGCCCGCGGCGGCTTCACCACCGGCGCGCCGCAACGCTGAGGGGACCGACCCGCCCAGCGGACGACCGTGCCGACCGGAGCCCCTCCGGTCGGCACGGTCGTCCGCGGCACCGCCGCGCCCGCCGGGCCGGCCGGGAACCGATCACCGGGCACGCGGCATCCTCGGGTCAGTGCGGTATCGCGGCGAAACGTCCTACGCTGGCCTCGTAGCCGTCGCCGCACCACCCGCTTCACGCCCCACCCGCTCCGCGCACCACCCGTCTGCGCAACCGCAGCCCGGAGACCCCGCGGCGCGAGCCCCCGCCACCCGCAGCGCGCGGTGCGGCGGGCGGACCGTGCCGCCGCAGTCGAGGAGGAACCCGTGACCACGGCCCTGAACCAGGGCGCCAACGCGCCGTTGTCCGTCCCCCGGGTGACCGTGGAGGTGACCGCCCCTCAGCGGCTGGACGTCTCGGGCCTGCTGCTGACCGCAGCCGGCAAGGTCCGCTCGGACGCCGACCTGGTCTTCTTCAACGCGCCGAACGGGCCCGGCGTCACCCACCGCCCGGCCACCGGCTCGATGCCGGACGCGATCACCGTGGACACCTGGGCGGTCCCGGCCGACGTCGCCAAGGTCGTGATCACCGCCAGCCTGGACGACCCCGCCGCCACCTTCGCGGGGACCGAGCCGACCGCCACCGTGCGCGACGCCGACTCCGGCCAGGTGCTGGTCACCTTCACCCCGGCCAAACTCGGCCGGGAGACCGCCCTGGTGGTGGTCGAGGTCTACCGGCGCGGCGCGGAGTGGAAGATCCGCGCGGTCGGCCAGGGCTACGCGAACGGGCTGGCCGGGATCGCCACCGACTTCGGCGTCGCCATCGAGGAGCCGGCCGGGCAGGCGCCGGCGATGGCCGAGCTCTCGGCGCAGGACAAGGAGCTGCTCGGCCGGCTC
>NZ_BAAALF010000408.1:0-2015 GCF_039528135.1 Kitasatospora nipponensis
ATCTTCGCCGTCTCCACCATGGTCACCGGCGTGTACGGGATGAACTTCGACTACATGCCGGAGCTGCACTCCCGGTACGGCTACCCGATCGTGATGGCCGGCATCGCCGTCCTCTGTATCGGCATGTACCGGGGCTTACGCCGCAACGGCTGGCTCTAGACGAGTAGATCCGATGTGACGGTGGCCGAAGTCTCATGATCGCGCGGTTGAAGGGCCGGCCAGACCGATCAGGCCAATCACCTCGCGGTTATGGTTTGGTGGGTCCACCGAGGTCATGAAATGGAGGGGCTCATGACGGTCGAGCAACAGTGGCTGCTGGACGAGACTCCCTGGCCAGAGCAGGCCACCCTGGCTTACGGCGAGTTGGTGGAACTGACGACGCCGCATCCGCCAGTTCCGAGTCTGGGTTGGCTCGGGCCGGAGATCGTGGGCAGCCGTGGTGTGGTCGTTGGGTGTGTCATCAAGCAGGACGAGCGCGACGGCCACGTCGGGCCGATCTACTCGGTGGAGACCGAGGACGGCAGTCCCTGGGGGCTACGGCCGGAGTTCCTGATCCCCAGGGGACGACTCCATCCCGACATGCCGCCCCGCTATCGCAGCGACCTGCCCGACGGAACCCGCGTCCGAATCCGCACTGAGTCGGACTCACCGAGCGAGACGACGGAAGCTGTCGGGGAGGTCGCCGGGGTCTGGTGGACGACGTCCTTGGAGCCACCGAAGGGCTACATCGTGCAGGTTGGCGACCACGAATACTGCGTGACCCCAGAGCAGGCCGAGGTCCTCTGACTCGGCGAGAGCCTGCCTGCGGTCACTGCCGGATGCCGTCAGTGGTCGAACGCGATCAGCGAGCGCGTGGCGGGTGCGCCGGTCCGGTTGTTGTGCCAGATGGCGGTGGCCATCGCCAGGACTCGCTGGGCCACCCGGATCGCGACGCCCTCGAAGGTCCGCCCGCCGTGTTGTTCCAGGTCGAGCTGCCCTTTGAGGGTGTCGTTGACCGACTCGATCAGCTGGCGGACCTTCTTGAGCATCGGCTCGCCGAACCGCTTCTTCTCGCGTTTGAACGAGGGCCGCAGCAACTCGACGCCGAGCTCGGCGAGTTCACGCTCGAATGTCTTCGAGGCGAAGCCCTTGTCCGAGATGAGCACCATGCCCTCGCGGCGGGCGACCAGCTCCGCATCGACTTCGAGCATCGCGGCCAGCACCTCCCGCTCATCCAGCTTCGGGTTCGCCAGCGCCCACAGGATTGGCATGCCGGCCGGCGTGCACACGAGATACAGACGAAGGCCCCAGAAAAAGCGGGAGTGAGAGGCGCAGTAGCCGTAGCCGGCCCAGCCCGCCATGTTCGAACGCTGGACGGTCGGGCGCGACATGCCGCACGGCACCGGCGTGGAGTCGGTGATCCACACCGTGTCCGTCCAGAAGTCGCTATCCCGGGCCAGTTCCCGGATCACGCGCTTTACCAGCGGCAGTGCCGAACGGAGTCGCTTGTTGTAGCCCGCGCGCTGGGGAAGGTACGGGAACATGCCGGACAGGCGCTTGTGCGCGTAGCGCAGCCAGCGGGCCTCGGAGTGGTACCCGAGCAGGGCCTGGGCCACCGCGAGGCAGACGAGTTCAGAGTCGCTGAGCAGGGGCGGGCGGCCCAGCCATCGCGTTCCTCCGATCTCGTCGTCGATCTTCACGTAAAGTGCGGTCAAGAGGGTGTTCAGGTCGGTCGTCACAAACTGATCTTGGACGCCCTCGACCCTTTGGCGGGACCGAACTTCGGATCTACTCGTCTAGTGGACGTTGTTCTGCACGGGGCGGCAGGCCGGGGCTTGCGGGCACTCGCACGGCGGGTACTCCTTCATGCCACTGAGCGAGTAGCCGTCCTCGAAGAACTGCCGGTTGGAGCGGACGATCGGCGGACCGTCAGGCCGCACGCTGTACACCTTGATCGAGATCCGTGAGCTGTCCGCGGTGGTCGGCATCGTCGCCCTCCTCCTCGGCGGGGTAGCCGAACAGCTCCCTGTCGCCGT
>NZ_BAAALF010000409.1:0-1973 GCF_039528135.1 Kitasatospora nipponensis
GCGTGGGATTCGAACCCACGGTGACGGGTCACGCCACGACAGTTTTCAAGAACATCGCGGATGCCGCCGCTCACCTGCGCGTTGCCAGCCAGAGTCTGCTGTCGTTCCACGCATGTTCCACAGCACGCCTCCAAGCGATTGGTCAGGTCAGCGCGTCCGCGGTGACCTGCATCGAGTCCACGACGATCACCGCTTCGGCCTCGACCGCTGGGAGGAAGCGCTCGAAGCCCATCGGCGGGTGTCACTCGGTTCGCCGATGCGACCGCTTGATGCCCCGTTGAGGGAAGGTCAGCAGCGCCGCTTGGACCGGATTCCTATTAGGCCATTGAGCGACCCTAGGGGGTGAATAGATAAGGCGAGGGCATCTTCGGAATCCCCTGCCTCAAGAAGCCTATGAGTGTCACATCTTGCTTTAGGTCGCCAATTACAACAAGAAAGGAGAGTGCCGCCATGGGAATCCCTCCAGCTCGCCCCGAAATGTCCCATGCGATCGAACACAGAGAAAAGAACAATGCACTAAATCCGACATGGCCAGCAGATTCGCGTATCATATAGCTAACAAATAGGGCCTCCGCTTTCACAATGACAGGACCCGCCACAAGGCTAAACGCTCCGATAAACAGTAATCCGAGACTGAATCCAGAAATCTGGAAACCATCCCCGGCATGAGCGGCATAGAGAGCACTCCAGGCCGTAATTGCAAGTGTCCCGCCCAATAGAGATGTCTCGAACTGTCGACGAGCAGCCTCGACATACTGCCGCTGCAGTCGAGCTGCCGTCCTCTTGGTTTTATCAGAGTCATTTATCTGAGCTCTAGTCTTCCGCAGGGCTTTATCAAGAGTCCCCATGTGAATCCAGTACCTGCGAATATATTCCTCCGCCCATGCGAGGCGACCTAATATGACTATCGACAGGAATGTACTCAGCAGGATCTTCAATCGACTCACCCGCCAGGCCAGCGGCACGGATTCGCCGGGCATGCCCCGTCAGTCGTGCTCTCAATTCCGCACGGGCAGTGACCGGCAGACAACTGCACAAGCTCCCGAAGTGCGTCAAATTCATACAGGGCCTTGGACGGCTCGCCCGAAGCTAAGTAGGTAGCCCCCAAGTCAGCCCGCAGTGCAACTGATTCCAGCACCAAAGGCAAATACCAGCCGACATTCTTCAAAGCATGCGACGACCAGTCAGATGCGGCCTCCAAAAGTTCGGCAGCATCGAGATGCTTTCCCGATTCTGCTATCCATAAGGCTTCCCGACGGCAAGAACCGACAATCTCTATGGCTCGATCCCGGGAGACTTCATTGGCGGGGGGAAAATCCATCATCTCTTCATCGCCCCTTGGGGTGGATAATGGCCCTGTTGAAAACTGCCGCGAGAATAGTATGCGCCCTTAATGACTGGGTTGCATCTTGACGCCTCCGCAGGTCAAGGCAGCAACGAAACCTTCCGGCGCTGAGCGCTCACCGCTCGACCCCGACGGTTCTGGCTGGTGGATAAAGCCGCAGACTCGCCCGCCGCCACGGCTCGGTTGAGCCATCCTCGGACCGGTCCTCACCTGGAATGGCAAACTGCCGCCGAAGCGAGCGAGGGCAGGAGCGGTAGCGAACGCGCGGGTGCGCCATAGACCCATAGAGAAGATTTCTACGCAACTCATGCACGACAGCCTTCAAGAACATCGCGGATACCGCCGCTCACCTGCGTCTTCTCGCCAATGGCGCGCTGGCGTTCCACGAATGCTCTATGGCCACTCTCCAGATGGCCCTGCGACTCAGAGCAGGGCGTCCGCGATGGTCTGCATCGAGTCCACAACGAGCACCGCACCGGCCTCGGCCAACCGAGCCTCCTTGCCCGGCTTGTTGGCGTAGCCGATGGTGGAGATCCCTGCGGCGAATCCGGCCTCCACATCCCTGGCCGCGTCGCCGATGAAGATGCACTCTCCCGGCTTGCTGTCGCGTGCGTCCATCGCATCAATC
>NZ_BAAALF010000410.1:0-1971 GCF_039528135.1 Kitasatospora nipponensis
CGCCGCGGGCGCGGCGGGCCAGCCGCGCGGCCGGCGCCAGCAGCAGCGGCAGCAGGCCCGCCAGCAGCAGCGCGCCGGCCAGCGCCAGCAGCAGCGGAGCCGCGCTCAGCAGCAGGTCCACCGAGGTGCCCGGGGGCGTCGGCCCGCGCCGGCGCACGGCCGCCACCGCGGCCACCGCCAGCAGGAGCCCGGCCAGTTCGCCGACCAGCCGGCGCGGCTCGCCGACCGTACGGCGCACCGCCCGGGAGAGCCGGCCGGTGCGCACCGTGCGGGCCCGCTCGCCCGGGCGCCGGGTCCGTGGGCGCTCGGCGTGCAGCAGCGTGAAGGCCCGCAGCGGGAAGCCCAGCAGGGTCAGCAGGACGAGTGCGGCGGTGGAGCCGAGGGCCGCTCCCCACCGCTGGGCGGGGAGCAGCGCGAGGGCCAGTGCGCTGCCGAGCAGGGCCGCCGGCAGGACGACCACCGCCTGCTCGCCCACCAGCCGCGCGAAGATCGCGGGCAGCGAGCCGCCGCGGGCCCGCAGCAGGGTCAGCTCGGCGCGCCGCCGGTCCACCGCCAGACCGGCGGCCAGCAGCAGCACCACCAGCACCACCGCGCCGGTGCCCAGCGCGCCGACCGAGTAGACGGTGGCGGCGGCGCCGAGTTGGCGCTCGATGCCGCTCAGCAGCCCGGGCAGCGCGGACCGGACCACCCCGCTCGTCCCCAGGAGCTGCGCCAGGTCGGCGGCCCCCGGGCCGTCCAGCGTGCCGGCCAGCACCTGCCGGGCCGCGTCGAGCTGGAAGGCGGCCGGTGTCCGGGTGTCCACCGGGACCTGCCAGAACATCTCGGGCCCGCTGTACCAGTCGTCCAGTTCGGACAGGCCCAGCGAGGAGACGACGGCGCCGGCCCGCCAGTACCGCTGCTGCTCCCCGCCCGGCCAGGTGGCGCGGCACGGCGCGGTGGCGCAGCCGACGGTGGACCAGTACGCCGCGCCCGGGTCCCGGGGCTGGAAGACGCCGACCACGGTGGCCAGGACGGTCAGCTTCGGGCGGGAGGCGGCGGCCGGGTCGAGCGAGCTGGTGTGCAGCACGGTGCCGACCTGGACGCCGAAGAGGTCGGCGGTGGCCTTCGGCAGGGCGATCTGGAAGCTCAACGTGCGGCTGGGCTGGTCCAGGTGGGCCGGGGCGGTGGGCAGTACGCCGGCCAGCAGGCGCACGTGCGCCGCCAGGTCGCGCAGGTAGGCGAGCGTGAGCACCGGCTGGTCCTGGCCGATCAGCGGCAGGCCTGGATCGGTCAGCAGCCGCCCCTCCAGGGTGCGCACGCCGACCGACTCCTCGGCGGGCGAGGGGCGCAGCGGTGCGGCCAGGTCCCGCTCCAACCGCTGTTGCACCTCGGCCAGGACGTGGTCGTCGTACTGCTCGCCGTCGGCGCCCGGCTGCTGCCCGGGCAGTGGCGCGCTCGGGTCGCTCAGCGGGGCGGTGGCGGTCAGGGCCCGGTCGGCGGGCGGGGCGGCGGCCAGCAGGCGGTGCACGGCCCGGTCACCGGCCAGGTCCACGGCCCGTGGGAAGCCGGCCGCCAGGAAGCTGGTGCCCAGGACCAGGGCGGCCAGCAGCAGGGCGGCCGGGCGGCTGCTGCGCAGCCTGGTCCGCACCCACGGCGCGGCCGCGCCCTGGTCCTGCTCCTGGTGCGGCGCGGTGGGCTGGGGGGTGGTCACATCTCCTCCGAGTGACGCAGCCGGGCGGTGGTCTCCGAGGGCCGGCCCGGCCGCAGCAGGCGCCAGGCCACCAGCAGCACCGGCAGCGCCGCCATCGCCAGGACCAGCAGGGCGAGTTGGCCGGCCGGCAGCTGGACGGTGGCGGCCGGGAGCGGCCGGTGCGCCTCGGGGGTGAGCAGGACCAGCGGCACCACCAGGTCCGCGAGCAGCAGGCCGAAGAGCAGGCCCAGGCCCACCCCGAGCCCGATCTGCACGCCCTCCTCGGCGGCCGCCGCGCGGGC
>NZ_BAAALF010000411.1:0-1955 GCF_039528135.1 Kitasatospora nipponensis
TCAGTCCTTGTCGGTTCCGCCGGGCAGCTGGGACTGGATGAGGTTCATCACCGAGGAGTCGGCCAGGGTGGTGGTGTCGCCGACCTCGCGGCCCTCGGCGATGTCGCGCAGCAGGCGGCGCATGATCTTGCCGGAGCGGGTCTTCGGCAGCTCGCTGACCACCTTGATCTGCTTGGGCTTGGCGATCGGGCCGAGCGTCCTTCCGACGTGGTCGCGCAGCTCGGCGACCAGTTCCTCGCTGTCGGTGGCGGTCCCGCGCAGGATGACGAAGGCGACGATGGCCTGTCCGGTGGTGGCGTCGGTGGCGCCGACCACGGCGGACTCGGCCACGGCCGGGTGACCCACCAGCGCGGACTCGACCTCGGTGGTGGAGATGTTGTGACCGGAGACGAGCATGACGTCGTCGACCCGGCCGAGCAGCCAGATGTCGCCGTCGTCGTCCTTCTTGGCACCGTCACCGGCGAAGTAGCGGCCCTCGAAGCGCGACCAGTAGGTGTCGATGTAGCGCTGGTCGTCACCCCAGATGGTGCGCAGCATGGAGGGCCAGGGCTCGGTGAGGACGAGGTAGCCGCCGGAGCCGTTGGGGACCTCGCGGGCTTCGTCGTCGACGACGGTGGCGCCGATGCCGGGCAGGGCGCGCTGGGCGGAGCCGGGCTTGGTGTCGGTGACGCCGGGCAGCGGGCTGATCATCATGGCGCCGGTCTCGGTCTGCCACCAGGTGTCGACGATCGGGGCCTTGCCGGCGCCGATGTGCTCGCGGTACCAGATCCAGGCCTCGGGGTTGATCGGTTCGCCCACCGAGCCCAGGACCCGCAGCGAGGAGAGGTCGAACTTGGCGGGGATGTCGTCTCCCCACTTCATGAAGGTGCGGATCGCGGTGGGGGCGGTGTAGAGGATGGTGACGCCGTACTTCTGGACGATCTCCCAGAAGCGGCCCTGGTGCGGGGTGTCGGGGGTGCCCTCGTAGATGACCTGGGTGGCGCCGTTGGCCAGTGGGCCGTAGACGATGTACGAGTGGCCGGTCACCCAGCCGATGTCCGCGGTGCACCAGTAGACGTCGGTGGCGGGCTTGAGGTCGAACACCGCGTGGTGGGTGTAGGCGGCCTGGGTGAGGTACCCGCCCGAGGTGTGCAGGATCCCCTTGGGCTTGCCCGTGGTGCCGGAGGTGTAGAGGATGAACAGCGGCTGCTCGGCCTCGTGCGCCTGGGGGGTGTGCTCGGTGGACTGGCGCCCGGTGGCCTCGTGCCACCACACGTCACGGCCCTCGGTGAACGCCGTCTGCTGGCCGGTGCGCCGCACCACCAGGACGTGCTCGACCTGCGGGCAGCGGGCGAGTGCCTCGTCGATGGCGGGCTTGAGCGCGGTGGGCTTGCCACGGCGGTAGCCGCCGTCGGCGGTGATCACCAGCTTGGCGTCGGCGTCCTGGATCCGGGAGGCCACCGCGTCGGCCGAGAAGCCCCCGAAGACGACCGAGTGGGCCGCGCCGATGCGGGCGCAGGCGAGCATCGCGACGACGGCCTCGGGGATCATCGGCAGGTAGATGGCGACCCGGTCGCCCTTGGCCACACCGAGTTCCAGCAGCGCGTTGGCGGCCTGCGAGACCTCGTCCTTGAGCTGGGCGTAGGTGATGGACCGGCCGTCGCCCGGCTCGCCCTCGAAGTGGATGGCGACCCGGTCGCCGTTGCCGGCCTCGACGTGGCGATCCACGCAGTTGTACGCCACGTTGAGGGTGCCGTCGGCGAACCACTTGGCGAACGGCGGGTTCGACCAGTCCAGGGTCTCGGTCGGCTCGATGGCCCAGCTGAGCCGGCGGGCCTGCTCGGCCCAGAACCCGAGACGGTCCTCGGATGCCTGCGCGTACGCGGCAGCGGTGACGTTGGCGCCGGCGGCGAGCTCCGCGGGCGGAGCGAACCGCCGCTCCTCCTTGAGCAGGTTGGCCAGGCTCTCGTTGCTCA
>NZ_BAAALF010000412.1:0-1935 GCF_039528135.1 Kitasatospora nipponensis
ATTGCCTCGGGCGATGGCAGCCCCGCTGACCTGATGACCGCGGGCGCTCGGTTCATGGTTGCTGACTGCGGCGGTGGGACCGTCGACATCACCGCGTACGAGAACGACTCCCCCGGGCGCATGGTGGAGATCGGCCGCGTCAACGGAGGACGCCTCGGCTCCGACTACCTCAACCGTGCCTTTGAGGACCAGTTCCTGGTTTCCCGCTTTGGTGGCGCAGCGGTCCTTCAGGAACTGCGCGAGGAGTACCCCGAGGCCCTGCTAGACCTCACCGATGCGTGGGAGCGGGCCAAGCTTCACATCGGTGTAGACCAACAGGAGCCTATCTACCTCAACATCCCTTCCGCCATCGACCGCCATCTCGGTGCTGCGGGGCGTCGTCGGCTGCGCCGCCTACAAGACAACGTCTGCGACGCCATCGTCATCACTGCAGCCGAGGTCCGCTCCTTGTTCGACAACGTCGTCCCCGACATTCTGGAGCTCATCGATGACCAGCTGGACGAGATGCGGCAATCCCGCACGGAAACGTCCCAGTCGGACGTAGTCCTGCTCGTCGGAGGTTTCAGCACTTCCCCCTACCTCCACCAGTCCGTCAAGGATCATCTTGGCGACCGCGCCGCCGTCCTCATCCCGCCGGACCCCAACGTCGCTGTGCTATTCGGCGCTGTCCACTTCTGCTATGAGCCTCACACCCGGGCTCGACGTAGCCGCTTCACCTACGGCGTCGCCAGCAACATGGAGTTCGAGGAGGGCATCGACCCGGAGGAGCTGAGGAGGGTTTCCAAGAGCACCGGCAACATCTTGTGCCGGGAACGCTTCTCCATGTTCGTCTCGGCCGGCCAGACTGTCGACGTCGATCAGGAGGTCATCCACGTCTATACGCCTGTGGAAGCAACTCAAACAAAGGTTCAATTCGACCTGCACGCCACAGTCAACTCCGATCCCCGCTACGTCACCGAGCCAGGCTGCGACAAGATCGGGACCATCGTGGCTGACGTCCAGAGCGTGATGCGCTTCGCCCTCGAGGACAGGGCCGTCAGGATCCACATGCGTTTCGGGGAGACCGAGTTCAAGGTCCGTGCCGTCGTTGTCCAGACAGACGAAGAGGTCCAGGTCACCGCTCGCTTCCACTCTAACTACTGAGACTCGGTGACATGACCATCAGCTACTACGCCGGCGACGATGAGTACGAATACGAGTACCGGCATCAGCGCGGCCAGCACGCCCGCTTCGAGGAACCGGTGTTCGACCTCAGCCACCCACCTGCCTACGCCACCGCGCCAGCCATCGCCTCCTGGGGCCTCTAGTCACCGGACCCCCTTGAAGCCGTCATCAGCCACCTCACCCGACATCCCTTCCGGCTGCTGCCTACCGAAGTCGCCAGAAAGATGGATGAATTCAATGTTCGAGTCCTGCGGCTCGAAAACGCCCACAAGCGCCTGCAAGAGGCCAATGACGAACTCACCGAGCGGAACCGCCGACTTGAGGACCGTGTTGCATCCCTCATCGCCACACGCACTCAAGGCCGCAGTGACGTCGCCACCGCCGAGCACAGCGCCCACCAGACAATCGCTGCGGATTACCGAGCCCTCGTGGAACAACGCCTCCACGCCTTCGCACGCGCCCACCACAAGGCGAGCAGCCGCACCGGGCACTATGCGGATCGGCAGAGAGTTCCCCGCTTCCTAGCCGAGCTCACAAGGGCACTCTTCGCGGATCTGTCCCGTCCCCTCCCAGCAGGCGAAGGCGCCTGGAACGCCCTGGGTATCGCTCGCACAACCTGGACCGAAAGCGACCCACTTGCGCTCCTGCGTGCCGACTGCGACAACCTCCGGCAGCGTGCGAACAAGGCTGGCCTACAAGCACGCTGGGATTTCATGATCCTCAAGGACCGGCCCCTGAACCCCGAGCGCCAGGAACCCTCGTCCTCATGCG
>NZ_BAAALF010000413.1:0-1917 GCF_039528135.1 Kitasatospora nipponensis
CTCGATGCCGAGCACGTCAGCTTCGCCACCACCGGTCTGTTCCATCCCGGCCGAGAGGATCACCACCTCATCGTCGCTGGCGTACTGCTCGCCGCGCTGGCGGCTCCCGTTGACCGCGACCCGCAGGGTGGCGACCTGGTCCGGGCGGAACGCGGCCGCGTAGCCGAGTCCGGGAACGGGCTGCGCCCAACCCTCCATCCGCAAGGTGGTCAGGGCCCGCTGGGCGGTCTTGGTGGCGACGCCCCACTCCTCAGCGAGCTTGCGGACCGACGGGAGCTTCTGCCCGTCCACGATGACCCGGTTTGCGATGAGTCGGCGGTAGTGATCCGCAATTGCCTGGTATCCGACGGGATCAGTCATTTGATCGCTCCTCAGTAGTGACGGGCAGTCAGGGGCCTTGCACCGACTGCCAGAAGGCTGCTACAAACTGCTGTAGTACTTCGGTACCACAGCGTAGTACCTAGGTACCCGGTTGTCGCAAGTCCTTCGTCACAACCCCTGCCCGTACACCTCTCACAGCTCCGGGCAGGGGCCGACCAGCCCGAGGAGCCAGTCATGGCAAACGGTACGCCGCCTCCCTCCATCCCCCCGATTACCCCCACCGACCTGACCAAGGCCGGCCGCGCGTTCCTCCGCGCCCTGCTGAAGGGCGGCCAGAAGTGAGCGCCTCCCTCCGGCTCCTGCCGATCATCGGCAACGTCCGCCCGACCACCAGCAACAGCTGGTCCGCCACCGAGCCGATCAGCGCCCGGGAGCTCGGCCTGCTGATCCGCGCCGACTGGTGCCGCTCGGTGCGCACCTCCGACGGCCCGAACAGCCCCGACGGCCACCTGACCTACTACGCGCTGGTCGAGATCGACGGCGACGTCCTGGTGGTCACCGGCACGGCGACGGGAGAGCGGTGATGGCGCTCATCCGCGGCTTCTCCGAGTCGAAGCCCAGCAGTAGCACCGACACCCCCGACCACGTCGACAGCTCCGGCCGCTCCTGGACCGGCGCGGACTACGACGAGGGCCGGGCCAACGGGAGGCCGCTCCACGCCCCCCGGACCGACCACAGCAACGACCAGCTCGGCCGCACCTCCTGACCACCGCTCAGGTGCGCACCCCCGCACACCCGGGGGTGCGCACCTCACCTGACCTGGAGATACACATGATTGGCGAGCTGATCTGCTTGCTCCTCCTCCTGGGAGACGCGGCGGTGGCCCTCTACTTCATCCGCGTGCTCGGCCGCCGGGGCGGGTGGAACCGGTGACCACCACCTCGATCCCCCCGATGCCGTCCGAGCCGCCGACCGCCGGTCTGCCGGACACCACCGTCTACACCCCGACCCCGATCGGCGGGGCCGACCCGGCCGTCCCGTCCCTGGACGAGGCAGCCGAGCGGTTCTGGGCGCCGGCCGGACGCCTGCTGAACGACTGGTGGCTTAAGTCGGGCCCGGAGCAGGTCTCGACCATCGCCTCCCAGGTCACCCAGCAGGTGCACACCCTGCTGACCGAGACCGAGACCCAGCGGGCCGCCCGCGAGCAGATCGCCTACGAGGACCTGGTCGCCAGTCAGCGCGCGATGCGCGACGCGCAGTTCGCCGCGCTCGGCGAGACCGCCGAGCAGCGCACCGAGCGGCACCGGGTCGAGAAGGTGCTGGCCGCCGGTCAGCGCCCGTACCGCGACGACCTGGTGCACTTCGTCGACATGCTCGGCGACCGCATCAACGAGACCCCCGACGAGCGCGCGGCCCGCAAGGCGACCGAGCTGGCGATCGACAAGAAGCGACGCCGGGCGGCGGAGGACCAGCGCCTGGCCGCCGCTGGCGAGACCCCCGAGCTGCGCTCGAAGCGGCACCGCGCACAGGCGGTGGGCGACAAGCGCGAGGGCAAGCAGCGCAGGCGCCAGGGCGCCCGCAAAGGGGGCCGGGCCC
>NZ_BAAALF010000414.1:0-1905 GCF_039528135.1 Kitasatospora nipponensis
GGCGTCACCACCGACCGGAACGTTGCCGACCATGATCTGCCGCGAGTACCGCCGCCTGGCGAGCGGCTGGTGGGGCAGAGCGGGAATTCCCAACGAGATCGCAGTCATGGATCTGCTCATCCTTGCTGTGCGTGGTCCTTGGTGCCATCGTCCGCCTCCGGCACCCTGGCGTCGTGTCAGACGGCGCGAACAGGGGGCCGCCCGGCGCGCACCGACGGGTGCGCGCCGGACAGGACGACTCAGCGGTTGCCGCCCACCGTCTCCCGGATCGCCCGCAGCGACTCCTTGAGCGACCCCATCGTCGCCAGCACGGCGGTCGGCTCGTAGCCGCAGTGCGCCATGCAGTTCTCGCAGCGCGGGTCCTTGCCGCGCCCGTACTTGGACCAGTCGGTCTTCTCGATCAGCTCCCGGTAGGTGGGCACGTATCCGTCGGCCATCAGGTAGCAGGGGCGCTGCCAGCCGAAGAGCGAGTAGTTGGGAATGCCCCAGGCGGTGCACTCGAAGTCGACCTTGCCCTCCAGGAAGTCCAGGAAGAGCGGGCTGTGGTTCAGCCGCCAGCGGCGGCGGTTGCCCCCGGCGAAGGCCTTGCGGAACAGCTCCCTGGTCTGCGCGACCCCCAGGAAGTGCTCCTGGTCGGGAGCCTTCTCGTACGCGTAGGCCGGCGAGATCATCATCTCGTCGACCTTCAGCTCGTCATTGAGGTAGTCCAGCACCTCGATGATGGTCTGCGGGGTGTCGGTGTTGAAGAAGGTGCTGTTCGTCGTCACCCGGAACCCCCGCCGCTTGGCCTCCCTGATGGCGGCCACCGCCTCGTCGAAGGTCCCCTCCTTCGCCACCGACTCATCGTGCCGCTCGCGCAGTCCGTCGATGTGCACGGTGAAGGTGAAGTACGGCGAAGGAGTGAACTTGTCCAACTTCTTGCGCATCAGCAGCGCGTTTGTGCAGAGGAAGACGTACTTGCGCCGTTCCACCAGCTGACGCACGATCTCGTCGATCTGCGGGTGCATCAGCGGCTCGCCGCCGGCGATGGAGACCATCGGGGCGCCGGACTCCAGCACCGCGCCGACCGCCTGGGCGACGGGCATCCGCTGCTTGAGCACTCCGGCCGGGTGCTGGATCTTCCCGCAGCCCTCGCAGGCGAGGTTGCAGGCGAACAGCGGTTCCAGCTCCACGATCAACGGGAACTTCTCGCGCCGCTTGAGCAGCTTCTGCTGCATGAGGTAGGTACTGACCCGCACGGTCTGGCGCAGCGGCATGGCCATGGCTAGCTCGCCTCCTGAGGGAGCGTCGGCAGGAAATCGTGGGTCGATCGGGCTGGGTCCACCAGCTGGGGTATCGCTCGTGGCGCCGCGGGCCCGGCGCTCGGCGCCGGCACCGCGCGGTGCCAACCGATCAGGGCGGGCACGGCGGCCCGCAGGGTGCGCCAGGCGCGCAGGCCGCCGGGCACGGTGCCCGGGCGCAGCAGCTCCCGCTCGGGGGTGTCCACCACCACCCGCAGCGCCGCCACCGGCAGCCCGGCGGGCAGCGCGGCCAGCACGGCGGCGCTCTCCATGTCGACCGCCAGCGCGCCCGTGCGGTGCAGCGCGCGGCGCTCGGCGCCGCGCACCAGGTGGTCCGACGAGTGCAGCGCGCCGGTGCGCACCGGCAGGCCCAGCGCCTCCAGGGACCGGGCCAGCGCCGCAGGGTCGGTGGTGGCCGCGGCGGCGCCGCCCGGGCCCAGCACCCGGTCGGCCACGATCACCTCGCCCGGGAGCAGCCCGGGGCCCAGCGCGGCGCAGAAGCCGGCCACCAGCACGGCGCCGTAGCCCCGCGGGGCGGCCGCCGCGAGCGCAGCGGCCCGCCCGCCGGCCCCGCGCGGGCCCATCCCCGTGCGCACCACGGCCCGCGGCGCCGCCCCCCCGGTCC
>NZ_BAAALF010000415.1:0-1873 GCF_039528135.1 Kitasatospora nipponensis
TACCGCATCGAGCCGGGCGAGGTCCAGACCGCACTGCTGACCCACCCCGAGATCGACCAGGCGGCGGTGATCGCCCGCGAGGACCAGCCAGGTGACGTGCGCCTGGTCGCCTACGTCGTCCCGGCGGACGCGGACGAGGCCGATGAGTTCGAACTCTCGTCTGCGCTGCGCAAGTTCGCTGAGCAGCGGCTGCCCGAGCACATGGTCCCGGCTGCGGTCGTCGTGCTGGACGCGCTGCCGCTGACCGGCAACGGGAAGCTCGACCGCAGGGCCCTGCCCGCCCCCGACTACACCGCCGGTGCGGCAGCGGGCAGCCGTGGACCGGCCACCTTGCAGGAGGAGTTGCTCTGCACGGCGTTCGCCGAGGTCCTCGGACTGGAGAGCGTCGGGGTCGACGACGACTTCTTCGCCCTGGGCGGCCACTCCCTGCTCGCCGTTCGCCTGGTGAGCCGGATCCGCACCCTGCTGGGCGTCGAGGTGGAGATCCGCGAGCTGTTCGAGTCGCCGACGGTGGCCGGGCTCGTCGCCGGTCTGTCCGGTGCCGACGCTGCCCGTCTGGCACTGACGATCCACCAGCGGCCCACATTCGTGCCGCTGTCGTTCGCCCAGCGCCGGCTGTGGTTCATCGGGCAGCTGGAGGGCCCGAGCGCCGCCTACAACACGCCCATCGCGGTGTGGCTCTCCGCCGATGTCGACCAGCAGGCTCTGGGCGCCGCGCTGCGGGACGTGCTCGGTCGGCATGAGGTGCTGCGCACCGTGTTCCCGATTGTGGACGGTGAGCCCCACCAGCGGATCGTGGCTCTTGATGAGCTGGCCTGGGAGCTGGAGGTGGTTGAGGTCACGCAGGCCGAGCTGCCCGGCGCCCTCGCGGAGGCCGCCAAGTACCTCTTCGACCTGTCGACCGAGGTTCCGATCCGGGCGAGGTTGTTCTCGACCGGTGCCGGCGAGCAGGTCCTGGCCGTGACGCTGCATCACGTCGCGAGCGACGGTTGGTCGAGGGGGCCGCTGGCTCGGGACCTGTCGGTGGCGTATGCGGCCCGGCGGGAGGGGCGCCAGCCTGAGTGGGCTCCGTTGCCGGTGCAGTACGCGGACTACGCCCTGTGGCAGCGCGAGCTGCTCGGTGACGAGCGGGACCCAGAGAGCGTGCTGTCGCGTCAGGTGGCACATTGGCGTGAGGCGTTGGTCGGTGCGCCGGAGGAGTTGGAGCTCCCGTTCGACCACCCGCGTCCGGCTGTGCCCAGCCACCGCGGTTACGGCGTGCCCCTGGAGGTCCCGGCCGAGGTCCACGCGCGGCTGGTGGAGGTGGCGCGGGCCGAGGGCGTCACGGTGTTCATGGTGTTGCAGGCCGCCCTCGCGGTGTTGCTGTCCCGCCTTGGCGCCGGCGCCGACATCCCGATCGGCACAGGCGTTGCCGGGCGCACGGATGAGGCGCTGGACGACCTGGTCGGGCTCTTCGTCAACACGCTGGTGATGCGCACTGACTTGTCGGGTGATCCGACGTTCAGTGATGCGCTGGCGCGGGTGCGGACGGCCGGCCTGAAGGCGTTCGCCCACCAGGACGTGCCGTTCGAGAAGCTGGTGGAGGAGCTGGCCCCGACCCGTTCGATGGCGCGGCACCCGCTGTTCCAGGTGAACCTCACCATGCAGAACAACGCCGAAGCCGTACTGGACCTGCCGACCGTGCGCGCCGGGGCACTGCCTGCCGAGTTGTCGGCCAGCCTGTCGGTCGCGAAGTTCGACCTGGACATCAGTGTGGGCGAGTCCTTCGATGACGAGGGTCGTCCGGCGGGCTTGCGTGGGGCGGTGACCGGGGCGACGGACCTGTTCGATCCGGAGTCGGTGGAGCGGCTGGCGGAGCGGTGGGTGCGGGTCC
>NZ_BAAALF010000416.1:0-1458 GCF_039528135.1 Kitasatospora nipponensis
CGAAACCCGCCGCCCCACCGACCCCTTCGGCAACCCCCGCGGCACCCAACCCACCGGATGGGCCGGCACCCACGGCTACGTCGGCGGAACCAAGGACGACACCACCGGCCTCACCAACCTCGGCGCCCGCCAATACCAACCCACAACTGGCCGCTTCATCAACCCCGACCCCATCCTCGACCCAGCCGATCCCCAGCAATGGAACGGCTACGCCTACAGCAACAACAACCCCCTCAACCTCAGCGACCCCTCAGGGCTGCGCCCCGACGGGACATGTGGCGGAACGGGACAATGCCAGACCCCTGAAGGCCAAATTGTCAAAGAAACCTGGTCTCTGGGTGATGGCGGGGCATGGGATGTCGAGATCAAGAAGACAGAGAAAGCCGTTCTCCCGGGCGGGATTCAAATAAGCACAACCCCAAACTTTGGAAAGCTCCGAGAGAAGACCAACAAAAATCTGAAGCTTCTCCAAAAGAATAATCACCGCTTTGGCGAGGATGCCGTCGATGATCACCATCAGTATGTTGCAGCTGCCCTAAATGCATGCTTCGCCATCAAGGAATGCAAAGACTCCAGCACATACAACGACCTCTATGGCAAACTGCTGGACTGGCAACTGGAGAACATCCCACTGCTGGGCACTGGCGATGTGTCATTCGGAGCATCCGCAGTCGGAAAGGGCCTGGCATCCAAAGCCGCCAGCAAGCTGGCATCCAAAGGCTCAAATCCAGCCAGTGGAGCCGCACCTGAGCCAGCGCCGGCCAACGGGCTCGCGCTTCCGTCCAAGCTGCCAGCAGGAGTGGGCTCCGACTGGACGAAAACGCCAACTAGGAATAATGACGGTTGGATCTGGACGGCCCCCTCTTATTGGAAGGGCAGGGTCACGGAGGTCCGAATCATGGACCCCGGCGCCGACCCTCGTTACCCGAATGGATATGTCCGCTTCCGGGACGCCAAAAATGACCACTATCTCGATTTGGATGGAAAGCCCGGAGGTAATTCGACAACTCACTTCGCAATAGACGAGAGCGGGTATTACTCTCTTCCTATGGGATCTTTGCCATAGACGAGAGCGGGTATCATTCTCTTCCTGTAGGATCTTTGCATGTACCTCAAGGTTGAAGGCCGCACCCTGACGCGAGTCTGTTTCGACTATGCGCTGACTCTCCTCGTGGATCCGGACACGCGGATCCGCCTTCAAGCGAACGTGGAGCTGAAGGACGCCGACGGCACCTCAGCTGCGTTTCAACCAGGGGATACTGATGTTCCCGCGGACAGTCTTGTCAGACTCCTGCACAAGGACATCTCCAAGGCGTGGTCGTCCGACGGTGGAGTCCTGACAATTCAGTTTGCTTGTGGGGCGACGCTGACGGCGACTCCCGATCCGCACTACGAGGCCTGGGAGATCCTTGCAGAAGATGGCTTTCGGGTCATTTGCATTCCCGGGGGCAAGCTCGC
>NZ_BAAALF010000416.1:1468-1870 GCF_039528135.1 Kitasatospora nipponensis
CGCAATTTGGGATCCGAAGTAGTTGCCATGCCGGACCCGTAGCGGCTCCACTGGCCTCGATGAGCCGAAATATATCGCCGCAAATACATTAAGAGCATCGCCCGCTGAGGCGAAGTATGCGGAAATAGTCATTGGTTCGAAGAAGGAGAGACTTGTGAGAGGTTTCTTCCTCCCACGACCTCTTTGCTGGTAGCTAAATAGTCCCGCTCATGCAGGAAGCCTTCCTGGCAACGAATAAGGCCCCACCGGTCTTGCTCCGGTGGGGCTTATTCGGGCGTACGGGGTGGCGGTGCCGGGAACTACGAGCTCGTAACACGATCACGGGGTCTGCTTGTTGAGTCGTCGCCAGCAGATGAGTGCGCAGGCGAGCGATACCAGGGAGTCGTGGATGTCGAGGCGTGG
>NZ_BAAALF010000417.1:0-1864 GCF_039528135.1 Kitasatospora nipponensis
TGGCCCCCCCCCCCGGGATGAGCGGCGCCGGCGTGCCGGGCCGCGCCCGCGTGGTGCGCCACGCCCGCGTGCTGCGCCGCGCCGCCGTGCTGAGCCGCAGCCGACGGGTGCCCGGCAGTCGACGGGTGCCCGGCACCCGTGGCGGACGTGGACCCGGACGCGGACGCGGCGGACGGCACGACCGGGGCGAGCGCGGCCAGGTGCGGCGGCGGGAGCACCAGCGGCAGCGCGGCGAGCAGCCCCTCGACCGGCATCAGGTCCCGGCGGTGACCCGCGCAGTGCGGGCAGGACCGGGTGTGACGGGCCATCCGCTTGCGCCACAGCGCGCCCGGCTGCCCGTCCCAGGGCGCGGTCAGCACCGCCAGTTCCGCGCACGGCGGATCCATGGCGAGCGCGCGCACCACCGCGCGGGCCACGTCCAGTTGCTCCTTCATCCGCTGCACGCGCACCGCGGCGTGCTGGGGCGTCAGCTCCAGGGATGCCGCCAGCTCGGCCCGGGTGAGCTCGCCGCCGGCCTCCAGCCACCACAGCGAGAGCAGGTCGCGTTCGCGCTCGTCCAGCCAGCGGGTGGCCTCGGCGACCTCCCGGCGCTGACCGGACAGGCCGAGCCGCAGGATCGTCAGGTCCACGAAGTCGGCGCCCGGGTCGGTGACCTCGGTCAGCTCCTGCAGCCCGGGGACCGGCGCGGCCTGCCGGGCCGTCCAGCGCCGCCGCACCTCGTTCATCGCGACCGCGACCAGCCAGGACCGGAACGACGAGGGATCACGCAGCCCGTCCAGCGCGTTGACCACCCGGATCATGGTCTCCTGGACCACGTCGTCCACGTCCGGATGCCCGTCCAGGGCCCGGCCGACCACGTTGTAGACCAGCGGCAGGTGATCGGCTATCAGCCGCTCCTGGGCCGTCGCATCCCCGGCCTGCGCCGCGGCGACCGTCTCCGCACCACTCCCACCGTGCACACGCATTCGCAGTCCTCGCTCGTTCCGGCCCGTTCCTCCCCGCACCTGGAAGACCCTGCGCGGTGGTCCGGATAACGGAAATCGCCCGACGGCTTCCGACCGGAGGTCCCCACGAGGTCCCCACGGGATCCCGAGGAGGTCCCGAGCGGCCCCCACCGGCGCGAGGCGCGGTGCACGGAGGTACGTACGGTGCGCCGGGCGCCGGAATCGTACGCCGGGCGCGACGGGCGATCACCATCGGGGGGGGAGGGCGCCCGCCGGGCCGAGGGGGCCGGCCGGGCCGCGAGGGCGCGCCGGGCTACCGGGGCCGGGCGAAGTCCTCGGTCCACCAGGGACCGTTCGCGCTGAGGTTCACGCCGACGCCCGTCTGCGTGAAGGTGCAGTCGAGGATGTTGTCGCGGTGCTCGGGGCTGTTCATCCACCCGGTCATGGCGGTGCCGGGGTCCCGGGGACTCCGGTAGATGTTCTCGCCCCAGTTCTGCCAGGCGTAACCGCCGTTGGTCATCCGGGTGCCCGGGTCGACGCCCTCGGGGGTGTCGTGCTCGTAGTAGTCGCGGGCGGCCATGTCGTCGGAGTGGCCCTGCGCGACGGACTGCAGCCGAGCGTCCACGGTCAGCGGCTTGCACCCGACCTTGGCCCGCTCCGCGTTGACCTGGTCGACCACCTGCTGGGCGAACTGCGCGGCGCTCCCCGTCGCCGCTCCCGAAGTGCCGCCACCGCCGGTGGGCGCGCTGCCGCCACCCGGCGCGGGCGTGCCGCCGACGGGGTCCGCGCCGCCCGCGGTCGGCGGCACGGCGTGCCCCGGCGACGGCGTGTTGCGCGGGGTGCCGGGCGCGGCCGGACGGGTCGTGGTCGGCGCGGCCGTCGCGGCCGGCGCCACCGGAGCGGCCGGGTTGGTGGGGGCG
>NZ_BAAALF010000418.1:0-1859 GCF_039528135.1 Kitasatospora nipponensis
CGACGTGATCACCGGGCTCTGGGCGGTACTGCCCGTGTGCCGTTCGCTGCCAGCACGTGCAGTTCGACGATGGGTAGTGTCGCGGTGTGACGATCATCAAGCAGCGGCTGAGGGAACTCCGACGGCGAGCCTTCGCGGGGCGCACGGGAGAGATCGAGCTGTTCCGGTCGATGCTGGGCGCAGGCGGCGTGCTCTTTCTTCACGGTCCCGGCGGCATCGGCAAGAGCGCGTTGCTGGACGCTCTGGCCGACGTCGCCGTGACCGCGGGCGCCGATCCGATCACGATCGACGGCCGCCACGTGCCGCCGGTCCCAAGTTCCCTTCAGGCGCTCTCCATCGGCGGCCGGGCGGTGCTGCTCCTCGACAGCTACGAACTGCTCGCCCCGATCGACGACTGGGTACGGGAGGAGTTCCTGCCCGCGCTGCCCGCCGACGCGGTCGTGGTCATCGCGGCACGACGACCGCCCTCGTCGCCGTGGCTGGCCGATCCCGCCTGGCGCGAGATGATCCGGGTCGTCGCGCTGCGCAACCTCGCGCCGCAGGACGGTCGCGCCTACCTGGCGCGGCAGCACGTCCCCGCCGAGCTCCACGAGCACCTGCTCGACATAAGCCACGGCCACCCGCTCACCCTGTCCATGCTGGTGGACGCGGTGCGGCGAGGCGGTGGCGTTCCGCCGCGCACACTCGCAGACCTGCCCGATGTGGTGGGCGGTTTGCTGACCCGCACCCTGGACGAGGTACCGGGCCCGCGCCACCGGCTGGCGTTGGAGGTCTGCGCGCACGCCAACGTCATCACCGAGAACGTCCTGCGATCCGTGCTCGGCGACAACGCCGGGGAGCTGTTCACGTGGCTGCGCACGTTGTCGTTCGTCGAGGAGGGTCCGTACGGCCTGTTCCTGCACGACACGGTCCGCGACATCCTCGACGCCGACCTGCGGTGGCGCGACCCGGAGCGTTACGCCGAGGTGCACACCCAAGTCCGGGCCGACCTGGTCGCACGGATCCGCTCGGCGCCGGACCCACTCGAGCAGCAACGGCTCCTGGCCGACGCCATCGTCGTGACCTGCCCGCGGACCAGGCTCGCCGCATACGTCGCGGCCGCACGGCCCGTCGACCACCACATCGATGTACTGCAGCCGCAAGACACGGCCCCGATCGTCGAGATGACGACCCGCGCTCAGGGGGCGGAACAAGCCGAGCTGGTGGCGTACTGGATACGGCGCCAGCCCGGAGCCTTCCGGGTCTTCCGCGGACCGGACGGGGAGCCACGGGGGTTCACCGCCTGCCTCGACCTGCGCGCCGAGGACGTCGGGGTGGATCCGGGCGTCGACAGCATGTGGCAGTACACCCAGCAGCACGGCGCGGCACGTCCCGGCGAGCACGTACGGGCCTGGCGGTTCTTCCTCGACCGTGACCGTGGGCAGGCCTCATCGCCGTCGCTGACCCTGTTCGCTGTGTGTCAGATCCTCGACATCCTCACGCGTGACCACTCCGCCTGGACGTTGGTCGGGGCGTACGCGGATGCCGAACTGTGGGAGCCGACACTCGGCTATCTGGATTTCTGGCCGGCAGCTGAGGCGGCGTACACGATCGGGGAGACCACCTACCCAGTCTTCGTCCACGACTGGCGGCGCACCGGCCTCACCGAGTGGCTCGAACTCACCGCGGCCCGCGAGGTGGGTGCGCCGGCCCGGCCGGCACAGGAGCAGTCGGCCGAACTTGTCCTCTCCCAAACCGAGTTCGCCGAATCGGTCCGCGCGGCGCTGCGCGATCTGCACGCGCCGCAGACACTGCGGCACAACCCGCTGATGCGATCGCGGGTCGTGCGGTCATCCGGCTCAGCGCTCGAAGAGCTCCTC
>NZ_BAAALF010000419.1:0-1838 GCF_039528135.1 Kitasatospora nipponensis
CTACCCGGTCGCCCGGGGCGGCGCGGCCGCGCTGCTGCTGGCCGACCCGCCGACCACCGGCGCGGCACTGGCGGCGGTGGCCCGGCGGGCCGAGCGCGCCGGGTTCGCGCCGACCGCCGTGATCCCGCTGCTCGCCACCCCCGAGCCGGCCGGTACCCCCGCCGCCGCGCCCCCCGCCGCGCTGCTGCGCTACCCGTGCCTGCTGCTGACCGGCGACCGCTGGGCGGTGCGGGCGCGCCTGCGCCCCACCCCGGTGGCCCCGGCGCTGGCGGCCGTGCTGCCCGAGGGGACCAGGCTCGCCGAGCCGACCGGCCCGGTGCCCGGGCCGCCCAGCCGCTGGGGACACCTGTCGGTGCCGGTCACCGCCCGGCTGGAGCACGCGGACCGCTCGGCGCGACTGGTCCCGCTGACCGCCGAGTGGGCCGGGGTGGGCTGGTTCGGCCGCGACCGGGTGAGCGCCGCCGAGCGCCTGCCGGGGCTGGTGCCGCGGGCCCGCTGCTTCGCGGACGGCGTGCTGCTGCGCGACCGGCCGACCGGCGAGCACCGGCCCGGACCGTCCGACCCCACCCGCGTGGCCGATCCCGCCCGTGGGTCCGACCCCCTCTGCCCGGCCGATCCCGGCGGCCTCGCCGAGCCGGCCACCGCGGCCCGCTACGCGGCCGCGCGGTGGCGCTGCCTGGCGCTGCCCGAGGACCGCACCCGCTGGCTGGCCGGCCGCCACCCGCTCTGGGAGGCCGCCGCCGAGGAGCTCACCCCCGCGCTGGGCCCGCTCGGCCGCCCCGCCCGCCGCTGGCTGCTCGACCCGCTGACCCGCTCCCTGCTGATCGCCGACCGCCCCTGCCTGCCCGACGGCCGCAGCGGCCCCGGCGACTGGCCCACCGACGCCGCCGGCGCGGCCTTCAGCGCGCTGGAGCCGGTCGGCCGCGACGCGGCCTACGACCTGGCGGTCGCCGCGCTGTGGGACCCCTCGGGCGAGGCCGCGCTGCTCGCCCGCTACCGGGCCCTGACCGGCGACCCGCTGCCGGCGGCCCGCTGGTGCCTGCTCCAACTGGTGCACGGCGGGCAGGTCCGGCGCCTGGCGGCGCTGCCCGCGCTGCCCGGCGCGCTGGCCGAGCGGGCCGCCGAGGGGCAGGCGCGCGCCGTGCGCCGCTTCCTGGCCGGGCTCCGGCTGGCCGAGCTGCCGGCCCCCGAGGAGGCGCACGGCGACTGGGTGCTGCTGGGGCTCGAAGGCGTACTGGAGCACCGGGCGCTGGGTTTCTGGGCCGCCTCCCCGCTGGGGCTGCTCGCGCTGCGGGCGCTGCACGCGCACGGCTACCGCACGCTGCTCGCCACCGGGTGCTCGCTGCCCGAGCTGCGCGAGCGCTGCGCCGACTACCGGCTGGCCGGCGGGGTGGGCGAGTACGGCTGCGTGGGCTGCGACGGGGCGGCCGCCGCCGACAGCGACGGGACTCTCGCCCTGCTGCCGACGGGGCTGCGCGAGGCCGGCGACGGCGGACTGGTCCGCCGGCTGGTCGGGCGGCCCGGCTGCGGCGCCGACCTGCGCTCGCTCTGGTGCGTGCGCGGCTTCACCCAGGCCCCGGACGGCCGGCGCGGCCCGCTCGCGCCGCGGACCGTCGGGCAGCTGCTGGCGCAGGGCCCGCAGCCGGCCCGCTTCACGGTGCTGGCCGGCCCGGAGCACACCGACTTCCTGCCGCTGGGCGCCGATCCGGCCGCCGGCGTGCGGGCTCTGCTGGAACACCTGCGCGAGCACGGCGCGCTGCCGGTGCTGGCCGGCGCGAACGGCCCGCTCGACCACGCCCTGCTGGACTCCGCGCTGCGCGCGGTGCTGCCGGGCGCCG
>NZ_BAAALF010000420.1:0-1832 GCF_039528135.1 Kitasatospora nipponensis
CGGTCGGTGGTGGTTTGTTCGATGAGGCGGGCTTGTTCGGTGATGGTGCGGTGGTGGAAGACGTTGGTGATGGTGAGGTGGGTGCCGTGGCTCTGGTTGATGCGGGAGGTGAGTTGGAGGGCGGTGAGGGAGTGGCCGCCGATGGTGAAGAAGTCGTCGGTGGTGCCGAGTTGGGTGGTGGGGAGGAGGGTCTGCCAGATGGTGTGGAGTTCGGTTTCGAGGGGGGTGCGGGGTGGGACGTGTTCGTGGGTGGCGGCGGTTTGGGCTGTGGTGAGGTTGGTGAGGGCGGTGCGGTCGATTTTGCCGCTGGGGGTGACGGGGATGTGGTCGGTGGTGACGTAGTGGGTGGGGATCATGTGGTCGGGGAGTTGGGTGGCGAGGGTGTCGCGGAGTTGTTGGGGGGTGGGGTTGGTGTGGGGTTTGGTGTGGAGGTAGGCGACGAGGTAGGTGTGGCCGGTGGGGTGGTGTTGGGGGATGACGATGGCTTGGTGGATGGTGGGGTGGGTGTGGAGGGCGTGTTCGATTTCGCCGAGTTCGATGCGGTGGCCGCGGATTTTGATTTGTCGGTCGGCGCGGCCGTGGTAGGTGAGTTGGCCGTCGGGGTGCCAGCGGGCGAGGTCGCCGGTGCGGTAGATGCGGTGGTGGGGGTGGTAGGGGTCGGGGGTGAAGCGTTGGGTGGTGAGGTCGGGGCGGTTGAGGTAGCCGCGGGCGACTTGGACGCCGCCGATGCAGAGTTCGCCGGTGACGCCGATGGGGGCGGGTTGGTCCTGGGCGTCGAGCACGTAGATCCGGCAGTTCGCCACCGGACGCCCGATGGTCACCGAGGGAGCACCCCGCTGGACCTCCACGGCGGTCACCTCCACCGCGGCCTCGGTGGGGCCGTAGTAGTTGTGCAGGCGGGTGGGGGTGCCATGGGTGGCGGTGTGGAAGCGGGTGGCGAGGTCGGCGGTGAGTTCCTCGCCGCTGCAGATGCAGTGGCGCACGCCGGGGAAGGCGTCGGTGACGGTGGCGAGGTAGTGGGTGAGCATGGGTGGGACGAAGTGCAGGGTGGTGACGCCGTGTCGGCGGATGGCGTCGGCGATGGCGTGCGGGTCGTTCTGGCCGCCGGGGCGGAGCATGATCTGGTGGGCGCCGATGATGCCGGGGACGAGGAGTTCCCAGAGGGACACGTCGAAGATGTAGGGGGTCTTCTGCAGGATGACGTCGTCCTGGTCGAGGTCGAGGTCGTCGATCATCCAGCGGAGGCGGTTGAGGATGCTGCGGTGTTCGACGAGGACGCCTTTGGGCTTGCCGGTGGAGCCGGAGGTGTAGATGCAGTAGGCGGGGTCGTGGGGTCCGGCGAGGGGGGTGGGGTTGTGGGGGTGGGTGGTGAGGTCGAGGGTGGTGAGGTCGATGGTGGTGATGTCGGGGTGTGGGGGTGGGGTGGTGCCGTTGGTGATGAGGAGGTGGGTTCCGCTGTCGTGGAGGATGGTGTGGAGGCGTTCGGTGGGGTCGTCGGGGTTGATGGGGAGGTAGGCGGCGCCGGCTTTGAGGGTGCCGAGGATGGCGGTCATGAGGTCGGTGGAGCGGTGGAGGTGGAGGGCGATGAGGGTGCCGGGTTGGATGTGGTGGTGGGTTCGCAGGGTGTGGGCGAGGGTGTTGGCGCGGGTGTTGAGTTGGGCGTAGGTGAGGGTGGTGTGTTGGTCGGTGGTGGCGGGTCGGTGGGGGGTGCGGTGGGCTTGTTGTTCGAAGAGGTGGTGGACGGGGGTGTCGAGGTCGTAGGGGCGGTGGGTGGTGTTGAACTCGACGGTGACGCGGTGGTGTTCGTGGTCGGTGAGCAGGGGGAGGTGCTG
>NZ_BAAALF010000421.1:0-1803 GCF_039528135.1 Kitasatospora nipponensis
GGTGACCGCCGAGCGCGGGACTGTGAAGAACGGCGCCGCCACCATCGCTGCGCAATACCGTTCACAACTCGCACGCTACATCCGCGAATTGGGGCTCTCGCCGAGCGCGCGGGTCGCCATCGCCCCACCCGAACCGGACGACGACTCCGATATCTGGGACTGACCCGCAACCAGCATCACAACGGCCCCTGATCTACCTCCCCTAGCGGGCGGTGGGTCGGGGGCCGTTTCGGCATTTCCGGACCTTGACGTGCTGAGACGGTTCAGAGCGCGGGGGTTGCTCGTTCCCACAGTTCCTCGGCGTGGTCGGTGAATCGGGACCACATTCCGCCCTCCCCTGCGCCTCGCAGGTGCATGAGCGGTGAGTCGTGTCCGACGAGGCGGGCGAGATGTGGCGTCACCAGGGCGCTGTGGTCGAACCTGAACACGGACAGGCTCACGTGGTTCATCGCGTCTTCCGGGGCAGTGAACCGAGCTTCCACGCCCTCGACGGGCCCGAGCCGGTGCAGGTGCTCCAAGGTGATCCGGATGCGGGTGGAGACGGTGAGTGCCACGTCCTCGATGGCCTCGCGCTGACGCGTGACCTCCCCGGCAGGGTCACCCATGAGGAAGCGGACCCGGCAGCCTGCGGCGGCCTTGCGTCGGAGTGTCTCGACCAGGTTCGGTTGTTCGAGCCACAGGAAGTAGTTCGTATATCCGGCAAAGAAGAGTTCGGACTTCGCGCTTGTGATCAGCTCTCCCCATACAGAGGACGGGCATGCCGATCGGTACGGGTAGCTGCGGACGATCTCCCGATCTGACCCGGTCTTCAGTACGTCCCGAACTGCCTTCGGCCACAGCATAGTTGCGTCAACTCCCAGCGCCTGAGCGGCGTCCTCCCGGTTCCGCGCGTGGGGGATCAGGTCATCGTCCGACAGCCAGCGTTCGACCGTCTTGCCCGTCACTCCCACACGGCCCGCCAACTGGCGTGGCGTAAGACCAGCAGCGGACATAGCTGATCGTAGGGCAGTGTTCAAGTCATCCCCCATAGACGTTTGGGCGTTCTCTGACGCTACCGCCGGAACGCGCCAACTGTCTGGGCTATGGGCCTGATACGTCCGAAAGGGAGTGCCAACCTGGCGTCTCCACAGCGAGGGGAGCAGCCCATGTCGGTACTGCTGGGAAAGCGAACGACGACCGCCGTAACGGTGTCCATCGAGGGCATCACCGAGCCCGCCACGTTCAAGCATCTGCCGGACGCACTGGCGGGGTTGTGGGAGTCGCTGCGGGTGCTGCCGCTCGGCGCGGTGCAGGCGGACGCCTACCAGTACTTCCTGACCCGGCCGGATGCGGTGGAACGAGTGACGGAGTTTCTGACCCGTGACGGTCGTCTCGACCTGTCGTTCGCGCTGGTCGGCTGGTCCCATCTGGTGACGATTCAGCCGGCGGCGGCGTAGTGGCGTCGCCGCGCGAAGACGCCAAGGCACGAGCGCGGGAGATCGCCAAGGCGCTTCACATGTTGTACGGGCGTCCGCCCTCGATCACATGGACTGAGGAGGGGCACCTGCGGGTGTCTCTGCGGCTCACGGAGCAGCCTGACGAAGCGTTGACCATGGCCACACTGCGGGTGATGGAGCAGGGCGACAGGTACGGACACATCAACAGGCTTGATTGGCAAGCGATTTGGACCGACGTACATGTGAAGATGCCGGAGGAGAAGCAGTGAGTACAGTCGAGTTCTACCCGGACGGGTTCTGGGGCCTGCACTGGGAAGCAGCGGCACCGCCGGATGATGACGGAGACGTGGACGGGTTCGTGCTGGCC